>NZ_JAKUFQ010000002.1:0-204036 GCF_022663475.1 Bacillus cereus group sp. BfR-BA-01382 | reverse complement strand
TTTGTATTATTGATTTTTTCTTTTTTCATTTTTAACATATCGAATATTTCTAATTCTAAATTCCTTCTAGCTTCAAGAACTTTTATCGCTCCTTCTACACCTGAATGGTTATGTTCTTTCCCATAGCCTTGGTTAGTGTAATAGTCAACGATTCCTGTGGACCATTCTGGAGTTCTTTCTTTTAGTGCCTTCCTAAATGAAAATTCAAGATTATCTTGTTCTACATACAATAACATTGGATTTAAATTCTCTATAATTTTTGCAACTTTCATTACATAATTTATTATTTTTTCTTTTTGTTCACCATATTTAATCATCCCAATAGTTAATGAGTTTTGTATGAAACAACATTCAAAGATATAAACCTTATTGTCTTCTAGAGCACTTTCAGTAAAGTCATTCCATTTGTCAGCAATTAATTCAACATTTTTATCGAATGACAATTCATATATATCGTTTTTTGAAATATCGTTAAATAATTCGTCCGAAAACTGATCACCAAACTCATTTTTTATCTTTCTGTATGGTAATAAATAATTGCTTCCTTTTTTTAGAACTCTTTTAAGAAGCACTTCTTTAAAATCTCCACTGTTAGATAATAATCTATCAAATTCAAATTTATTAAAACAAGATACACCATCATAGTCGGCTGGATGGTTCAAATTTCCCTCTAAAAATAGTTCAACTTCAATTTTATTTTGGCTTAGAATTTCATTTATTAGCTTTGCAGTGGTTGATTTTCCAAATCCAGGTAAACCTTCTACTATTATTAGTTTTGTGTTCATAATTATAAATCCCTTTCTTCAAAGTATTTAACCAAGATAAAAAAATCACTTACTTCACTGCAATCACCCCTTCAAAATATGATATTCACCATTTCCTTTGAAAAATCCTGCTTAAAGTAACCTGACCGTTAGTTTAAGAACATTTTTTCACAATCTCTATAATTATTTTAACGTAATTTTCCATTTACCTTTTAAAAAATATAGTCCACCATTATTTGAGTGAACTATCTAAATTAAATTATATCTTTTAAATCAAACAATTTTCCAGTAATACCCAATCGTTATACTGGTGTTTTTACTGTTTTCTTTTTCCCTTCGTTTGTGGTAAATGGCATACAAAAGTTATAATGGGTTCGAATTATCGTTAGAGCCATTTGTGCGTATTTTGGATTAAAATTAGAATAGATATAACTTTTACCATCTCCACGAGCTATCATTAAAGGTCTTTCTAGACAACCAATTTAGCAATGGTTTTAGTATATAAAATAGCAAGAGTACATAAAAGTGCTTAAACATTTTAATAACAATATAAAAAGGGATGCTAAATCATATGTGATTTACATCCCTTTTTTGTTTGTTATTTTATATTTTCTCTCCCGTAACTGAACCCGTTATTTATTCATAGGAGTCTTTTTATACTTCTACGTTGCTTTTTAAATGGAAGCATTCTTCCCTGCTTCAATTTCTAATGACTCTTCATGCCACCAAAGTGTTTCTTCAGGGTCTTCTTTAGCGATTAGGTGTGCTTCTTTTTTCGTTTCTACTGTAGGATATGAACCTTTTAGCGCACGCCCTGAAGTCGTAACAAATAGTACACTAAATACAACTAATCCAATAATACTTACACCTGCTAAATAAAATGCCGGTGCGAGCGGGTTACCAGTTGCATGAACTAAGTATGAACATACGAGCGGTGTTGTTCCACCGAATATCGATACAGAAATATTAAATGAGATCGAAAGTGCTCGATAACGTACATCGGTGAAAAAGAGTGATGGTAATAATGAAGGTAATGTTCCTTCATATACACTTAAGAAGAAACCTAGTACGAAAATACCTGCAAATATAGCTGCAATATGTCCGTTACCTATTAGTAAAAATGCTGGAATTGCAAATACAGTTAAACCAAGTAAACCAATTTGCACAACGCGTTTATTACCAATTTTATCACTTAACTTACCGAAATATAGTGCTAGTGGAATCATAAGTGCCATCGTAATAGAAATAATTAATAAGCCTGTTGTTTCTTCGACTTTAAGTACTTGAGTTAGATAAGAAGGAATATACGAAAGAATCATATAATTTGTAATATTAAAGAAGGCGACAATTACTGTGCTTAATAAGAAGTCTTTTTTGTGATATTTAATAATATCCATAAATGAAAATTGTTCATTGTCTTCAGATTCCTCTTGTGCTTTTTCCATCTCTTCAAAGATTGGAGATTCATCTAGATGACGGCGTAAGTATAAACCGACCAAACCAATTGGTGCAGCTACTAAGAACGGAATACGCCATCCCCAGCTGAGCATTTGCTCATCTGTTAACAATAACGTCAAAATGGTAACAATTACCGATGCAGCAATGTAACCTGAGAGTGTTCCAATTTCAAGACCACTACCGAGTATACCACGCTTTTTATCTGGAGAAGATTCTGCGATATAAACCATTGCACCTGAATATTCGCCGCCTGTAGAGAAGCCTTGAATCATTCGGGCAACTAAAAGTAGTATTGGTGCCCATACACCAATTTGTTCATAGGTTGGTAGTAATGCGATGAATAATGTAGAAAGTGCCATTAAAATAATAGTAGTACTTAACACGATTTTTCGGCCGTACTTATCTCCTATTCTACCAAAGAATACACCTCCGATTGGTCGAACGAGAAAGGCTGCTGCAAATGTACCGAATGTAAGTACAAGCTGCAATCCACTATTATCAACACCTGAGAAGAATAATTGACTTAAAATAACCGCTAAATACGCGTATAATCCGAAGTCAAACCACTCCATTGCGTTTCCTATACCAGTAGCAATTACTGCTTTCCTGGCTTGTTTAGGATTGACAATATTAACGTCTTGAGGTTCAAAATTTAAATCATTATTTTGTTGCATATAATAAAACAGCTCCTTATTTAATTTAACTTCTTTAAGCACACCTTCTCTTATTGAATAAAATTAATTCGAAGCACTTAAGGAAAATTAACGTCTCCTTATCTGTTATTATTGTTTCACATAATTAATTATTTGTCCAATGAGATGCTCTCTATGTTAAGTAATTTACTATTTTAAAAAGCTAAAGAAGCCGCTAAAATAGCGGCTTCTTTAGCTTTTTATATTTTTTTATATTTTTTTAAATACTTGCTGTAGCAGCTATGTTATGAACACAGGAAATAAATTCATAAGTGAATGCGTCAATTTCCTCTTTCGTAATAATATACGGCGGAAGTAATCGAATAATATTCCCTTGTGTTACATCGACTAACATCCCTTTATTCATTAACTCAATCTGTAATTTCTTCACATTTTCATTCGTGTCATTCACACTTATCCCAAACATCATCCCCGCATGACGCACTTCCTGAATATAATAAGAATTTTCTTTCTGAATGTCTTGCAGTTTGTCATTTAAATATAGTGACGTTTCATAAGCTTCTTGCATTAACCCATCATCAAGTAATGTATTTAATACAGTTAAACCTAATGCTGTTCCCATTGATGAGTGAGCAAACGTTGTCCCGTGATCTCCTGGTGAAAATACATCACATAACTTTTCACCTACAATAATTCCCCCTAGCGGTATCCCGCCTCCTGCTCCTTTACCGATTTGAATAATGTCCGGTGTAATATTAAAATTTTGATAAGCAAATAGTTTTCCCGTTCGACCCATTCCACTTTGAACTTCATCAACGACAAGAAGTACATTATATTTTTTACATAAATTTTGAACACCATGTAAATATTCACTTGATAAAGGATAAATCCCCCCGCTACCTAAAACAGGCTCTAGCATAATCGCAATTGGATTTTCTTTAATAATGGTTTCTTCTAATTGGTCTATATTCTCGCGCTCTACTTCATATACAGGAATAGATGTTTTAGGAAAATTTTGATATACTTTTTCTTGTCTCGTAAAATGTAGTGCCCCTAACGTCCTCCCGTGAAAACTATCTTTTAACACAACTACTCCATCACGCTCTTCATTCGCAATAGATCTATATTTATCAATTAATTTTAATGTCGTTTCTGTCGCTTCCGTACCAGAGTTTGTAAAAAAGACTTTTCCGCTTTTTAAAGTACAACCTACTAATTTCTTTGCATACTCAATTGCAACTGGGTTTAAAAAATGAAACGGTAAATGCAACGATTTCGCAACTTGCTCCATTGTCGTTTGTACAATTTTAGGATGATTATATCCTAATACATTTACTCCTACGCCAGAAAATAAATCTAAATACTCTTTACCATCTACATCATACAGTTTACACCCTTCTCCCCTTTCCATTGCAACCTCTGTACGACAATATGTAGACATCATATATTCTTTATCTAATTGAAACCAATCCGACATGCTAAATTCCTCCTAGTTATTTTCCCTTTTTTAACGTTCATTCTCTATATAATCGTTTATAAATTAAGTTTTAAGATTGAAATTTTAATAGTGGTTTTCTTCCACATTTTTAGTAAAACGTGTGCTTTCTCTTCCCGATATTCATTTTTCCATAATTTCTTCTATTTCAACAGGTCCACTACATATGTGTTTTTTTCATCTAGCGGTATGTTACTGCTTTGAACTGTGCGTGTCATACATAATTAAGGCTATAAAATCATATTTAGTAACAATGGACAAAAAAGATTTGGAGGCTATATCGATGGATGAAAACTATGATAAACAGGGGCAATCTATACTAGGGAAAGACTTTAATGAAAATGACGAACGTAATGAACAAGCTAAACTTCACTCTCAAACAGTTGGTTCACGTGGACCCGTACTAGAGCAAGATAGTGTACTGCATGAGTCATTACAAGAATTTATTCATGAAAAAATTTTAGAAAGACCTGTTCATGTAAAAGGATTTGGTGCGTTCGGTTATTTTCAAACGATATATTCGATGTCTGAACATACTAAATTAAGTTTTTTACAAAATTCTAATGAGAAAGTTCCTGTTATGGTGCGATTTTCGTTAGCTGTTAGTACGAAAGGAACACCGGATACTTCTAGAAATGTACGCGGTTTTTCCACAAAATTTTATACGAAAGAAGGCATTTTTGACCTTTTATGCAATCACATCCCTGTTTTTTCTGTTCGTGATCCTATGCGTTTCCCTGAAACAATTAAAGCATTATTGCCTTCACCTAAAAATAACTTAATAGACCCTAATAGATTTTGGAGTTTTGTCGCTAAAGCACCTGAATCTATTCATTTTGTTGTCCGTTTATACTCTAATAATGGTACAGTCAAAAGTCTTCGCCACATACCAGGACATAGTGTAAATACATACATTTGGAGAAATGCGGAAGGTAATCGAAAGTATGTAAAGTATCATTGGTACCCATTTGAAGGTGTACAGTACATTACTAGTAAAGAAGCAATTAAACTAGCTGCCGAAAATCCTGATTATAGCGGGAAAGATTTATATGATGCAATTGAAAATGGTAAACCAGTGGAGTATGGCTTATACGTCCAGCTCATGGATCCGAAAGATGAAGCGCACCTATCTTATGATCCTTTAGATGACACAAAAGTATGGGATGAACAGACGTATCCTCTCATACCAGTCGGGAAAATGGTATTAAATAAAAATCCTGAAAATTTTATGGAACAAGTAGAAAAAGTCGCATTTTCCCCTTCTAATTTACTGGATGGTGCAGAACTATCAGATGATAAAATGCTGCAAGGGCGCGCTAATATTTACAGTGATTCACAACGAAGAAGAATTGGTCCCGAATTTCGCAAATTAACGATTAACCAGCAGCAAGATTGGACACCGACTAAGCAAATAACGAGCGGTGACGGAAGATACGTTGAAGGTAAACTTGAAAGAACTTCTATAACAAAACAAAATGACTTTACGCAGGCTGGTGAATTTTATACGAAGTTACAGCCGATAGAAAAAGAACATCTCGCTGAAAACTTAGCTAGTGATTTGAAAGTTATATCCGATGATATTCGAAAGGTAGTTTTGGGGTATTTTCATAAAGTGTCAGCTGATTTGGTGAATAAAATTGAGAGTGCAATACAAAAGCTTTGAGAATAAAAAAAACGTCATTTTTAATCTATAAAATGACGTTTTTTTTATGGCGAAATTACTAGGAATTTCTACCGCCTCATTTACAAGTATTAACGAAATTTTTCTCCTTCAAAATTTCCGTTATTTCATTTGGGATTATGATACTCATATCTCTTTTTCAAATAATCTTTTTCACATTGCAACGGTTTGTATTCCACTATTTCCCCTTGCTTCTTTTGCGTTTCAGTAACAACCCATTCCCCTTTTTCAAGTTCAAGGTGTTTTATCACATTTGTATCGTCTATTTCTTTATAGAGTAAAAATGCTTCAAGCGGCTTTACAAACAATCTTGGCTCTCCTCTATATCCACCACTTTCAAAAACTTTAGTTAACGAATTATAATACGTATCATCAATCCGACCACCATACATTAAATGTGCAGCTTCTAAATCTCTTTTATTAACTTCCCAAAAGCCACCTTCATCAAAATCCAAATGAAATACGGATTTAATGTCCTTCATAATATTTTCCACATACTTTTCATCCCGAATTTTACTTTCTTCGAGACAATCTGAAGTTAACTTTGGTGCATCTGTTTGAGAATGTACAACGTGTTGTATCGATACACACAAAATAAATATGCTTAAGATGTACAATATTTTTTTCATAATTACATATCACCTCAAATGATTTAGATACTATATTATTTGAGGCTTACAATATTCTTATGCTAGAAATGAGAAAGGTCCTATAAAATAAATTTTTTATAGGACCTTTCCTTTTAATATTGCTTTATCAAATTCACGGGCGGGGCAACTACCTTACTACTTTTCACATCATATAATCCTATAGGTGTTACTCGTATAAAAGGCAAGTGCGTCGCAGAAAAGAATAAAATCGTAAATGCTGGATCGTTATAAGCATATCCTCGCGCTTGCAGTAAGTTCACCATCTTTTTCTCTTCTTGTATTAATTCACTCATCTTTACATCCGACATAATCCCGAGCAATGGTAATGCAATTTCGTGCAATACTTCATTCTTTTCAGCAATTACAATCCCTCCGCCAAGCTCTTTTACTCTATGAAAAGCTGTAAGCATATCTTCTTTACTCTTTCCAATAAGAATGATATCGCCTGTACCTGAATAAGAACTAGCAAGGCCACCTAATTCATTCGCAAAACCTTTCACAACTGTATTCACTCGCCAACTGCCATCACGGGCAATCATCATGAGGAAACATTCATCATGAACAATAGACAGTTCATTAAGGCCTAAGTCGATTTCGCTAACGTATGGTTTTGTTATAACGTTATTCAATAAGTGTATACCTGCTTTATTAGAAAAAACCATATCCTCTTTTTCTATGGTCCAGTCTAACAGTAGTGGAGTTACTTTGAAGTTACTCCATTCTATAAGTAACGATTCATTTTTGTTTACTCTATCACGCTTTACCCATTGTCCTTTTGCGATTACACTCGTTGGCACCGGATTTTCTTTACTTTCTAAAATATTGACATTGGCGATTCTACCTGTCGCAATTGAACCATGCACATGCTCCATATTATAATAGCGAGCAATATTATAACTTGCCATATGGTATGCATCTATTACTGGCACTCCTTGTTTTATCGCGGTAGAAATCATAACGTTTGTCATTCCATTTGCATAAAACGAAGGATGTGAGCCGTCTGTAGTAAGAATAAATCTATCAAACTGCTTTACGCCTAGTTCCAACAATTCTTTCAGTAAAACTTCTAAATCTGGACGGATTGAAGAATTTCTTAGGGAAACAGTGTAACCTTGCATAAGACGAGCGAAAGCTTCCTGCCCTGTCATCGCCTCATGATCACAATCTGTACCTAACAGTTTTAACTTCGCTAAAGTCGTTTCAGATGCACCTGGAAAATGTCCTTCTACTTTTTTATGTAATCGTTTCGTTTCCTGCACCCAATGTAACATTTCATCATCACCATGTAATAATTTGGGCCATGCTGTTAGCTCGCCGCCTTGAATCACCGCTTCATGCTGTAGCCACTCTACTATTTCTTCACTATTAAACAAAGATTCCCCGTTTTGTAATTCAGTCTGTCCATCAAAACGGCACCACCAATACATACTTGCTGGAATCTTATTGAATTCATCTAATAAACGAAATGCTTCTTCACGCTTTAATGTGAAAAATAAAGTTAAATTATCATTAATAAAAGTTGTTGTCCCAAACTGCATCGCATGATTCGCTAGCGTCTCTGGGTTATACAACTGATATGGATGTGCATGGGGTTCTATGTAACCGGGTACGACATACTTTCCTTCACAATCAACAACTTCACACTCCGTTAATTGCTTTGGCAGCTGCTCCCCTACATATACAATTCGATCATTATATATCCAAATGTGCGCTGTCATCCACTCGCGTATATAGGAATTTAAATATGTTACATTCTTTAATAATATGTGTGGACTTCTTGTGCCGTCTAGTACTTCAACATGTTCTCGTAATTGCTTATTACTCCATTTAAAATGATTTTGTCCCATTGTATTCAACTCCACTGTTATATTAGTTAATATTAGAAATAATTAACAAACTAAAGTATCATCTATTCATAACTCCCCTTTATACCCCCTATTACTTTCATTATATGAAAAGATTATAAAAATAACAATTTTCAGAAATAAACACATTTCTTTTCTTCAAAATAAAAAGAATGCCATGCAACTGACATCCTTTTTATTTTTATCGTAAGCATTAAGATTGATTTTCACTTTGAAATACACTTGATGCCATATCATAAATGCAACTACTGTCCATAGTTGCGAACTTAAAAAAGCACCTCTTTTAAATATAACTATAAAAAAATTCCATTCACTTTCTTTTCATCTATTTATTAAATTCAATTTGCATCATTTTATTAAACTGTGGAACAATATCGACCCCACCTATAGAGTTGAGACTGATAGCCAATGTATGTTTGCCTCCAATTACTCCCCCAGCAAAAGTTGTAAATCCAGGAATTCCTCCTCCATGCCCCCAAACTGAAACACCGTTTGGAAGTTTAGTCTCATAGATTCCAAGACCGTATGCGTCACCAACCCCTTTTCCTTCTATAGGAACTGTAGTAAGCATTTCTTTTAGCTCGCGTTCCTTCAGTAACTTACCACCGAGTAAAGATGAAAAGAACTTATTTAAATCATCCGCATTAGAAATCATATCTCCAGCTGCATTAGCTAAACTCGGATTATAATAAGTAATATCTTTCAACTCGCCTGTTCCTTCCATTTTTACATATCCACGAGCATGATTCTTTCCTGGGATGACGGGTGAATTTCCTGGTAAAAACGTATTTGATAGGTCCAAAGGTTCAATAATTCGCTTTTCGATTTCTTCCGCATAACTATTTCCAGTTATTTTTTCAATAAGCATTCCTAGTATTACGTATCCTGTGTTTGAATACAACCAGTCTTTACCCGGCGAGAAATCTGGAGGCAGCGAAAGGCCTATTTTCACTATTTCTTCTGCTGTATACGTTTTTTTCGAATTCATTATGTCCGCGTCTTTTGACTTTAAGTATTCAGCGATACCACTCGTATGATTCAAAAGTTGTCGTATCGTAATTTGATTACCATTATACCCATTTCCTTGCACGAGACCCGGTAGCCACTTTTCAATTGGATCGTCAAGTTGTAAGCGCTTTTCTCCTACTAATTGAAGAACAGTCGTCGCAGTAAACGACTTCGTCACACTACCAATCCGAAAGCGATAATCCGAATTCACCGGTTTCTTTGTACTTAAGTCCGCCAAGCCAGCAGTAAAACTACTAGTTTTTCCGTTATTAGACGCCTTAGCTAATATTCCTACAGCACCAAGCTGTACTGTTTCCTGCATTACTTGTTTCCAGCCATTACGATTCTTTTGATCATGTACTTGTGACGAACTAGAAATATTTTGAGTTGACTCTGCAGTCACAGTAAAACCAGGTGTGAATAGAGCAGTACCCGCTAATAAAACTGCAAAACTTGCTAACTTAATTGAATTACATTTTTTCATAAGGCTTTCTCTCCTCCATGAATATCGGATTGATTCAAGCTATACTTTCATCCTATATGATAAATCTCTCTTTTTTCTTATCCATTCCTTACGAAATACTTACGTTTAAATTTAAATACGGTAAACTGAGGAAGAGTTATGCATGCAAATAAAAAGAGAACATGTTTTCATTTTTTATGTAAACATGTTCTCATAAACATTTAAAATTCTATATCAACTTGTCATCCTATTCTTTGCACAACTAATCTAAATTCCTTTTTACCAGCCCGCACTAGCATTCATACCATTTCCAATAATAGAAAGTAATAGCGGCCATAATACTGGTCCCAATGTAAGAAATACATTTAGAAGTATGAGCATTCTATATCCAACGGTGAAATTGTGATTTTTACGATTAACAAATACTAAACTGATTAATGATATTATAGTCGTTAAAAATAATACTAACATTAGCAACCAATACCACACCATTAAACTAAGACTCCATGGTGTTAATAGCTCATGTATGATACAAAATGAGATTCCTAATACAGCAAAACTAAAACTAGTCACCGATGTTTTTATAAGCCATTTATTTATTTTTTTATCGTATGTATTTTTACAATATAAATCTATTAAAGTATATAAAGATAAATATGCCATTAATACACCTATCCAAGACAACAACCAGTCTCCGTCCCCTTTGAATAATACGTACAGTAACCAACACATACCTACTGCAGAAAAAACAAAGGAAATAAGTATGCTTTTTAATACCGATTTCATTACATTTTCACACCCTTAAAAAATCAAAAATTAATTATATTTTATAAAAATTAAGTATAGGTTAACATGTAATAAAGTATAAGTAAATAAAGTTAATTTTGTTTACCTATTTGAAGACGGTTTCATATAAAAAAAGAATTCATGTTAATCAAATTTCCGTATAAAAAAGAAAAGGTGGATATTTATGTATCCACCTTCCCATCTTCCTCTACCCACTTCATTATTTCTTCCACATCTAAATCCGTATACGTCTTTTCACCATAACGAACAGACTCATATAACGGAATAATATCTCTCGTTCTACAAATTCTCTTTTGCCATTGTTACATCGTTTCAGAGAATCTTCTCTGTTCATGGTCTCATCTCACCTAAACTCGTACTTCTTTTTCTATTCTATAATTGCACATAGTACTCCATAATGGTTCAACCATCATAGAATACGTATTTTCAAACACCCTGTCACTTTCCTATCTCACTTAAAGATTCTCTTTTCACTCTTGATCATCATAAGCATCACCCAGTGATTCAAATTCACTCTTTAGCCAATAACAATATTGTCCATTATTCTTAATAAGTTTTTCAAGTAAGTCAGTGAATGAAGTGGCAATAATTTGCGACTCCCCAACTATTCCATGCCGATCAAAGAAACTATCATAACATCTACCTAGTCTTTCTTCACTAAGATCTATTGTTAAATATTCATCCTTGCCATCATTGCATATAATATACCAAGTTGATGAAATATCTTCTTCACATAACTCTCCTACAATTACGGGATTAGCCAAAATAAACCCCTTTGGGGTAACAATATGAATAGGATATTCCTCATTTTCAAATAAAGTTAGACCACCACAAAGACTATAAAATTCTTTTAAATCACCTGGTAGCATATGCTTATTCTTATCAATTAACGGTAATTCTGTAGGCTCCTGAACTCGACAATTAGGTAATGATTTTACTTTTTTAATCAACTGATTAATATTTTCCATCTGAATTACTCCCTAAAATTATATTGATTAAAAGCCCTATAATACTCTTGCTTAGCTAAACGTGGTACATTCGCAGCATCAAACATTTTTTCCGTCAATTCTTGTATTTCCTTTGTTGAAACAGATTTCCACTCTACTTTACCTCCAACCTTTTTCCCTGTTTTATCAAAGAGCCATTGTCTATAAACCGCTTTAGTATCATTGTGTTGCTCTTTAGTTAAAGCTATATTTGGAGTATTCGCCCCTCTACTAACATAATCAGGGACATTATGTTCAGCCCATACATCCATAACGCCATGATGATTTTCTAATGGTGAATTGCTTGGTCTATACGGTACTACATCGTATGGTTCTGTAGTCTTACCCTTACCGCCATCTTTAGACTTCGCAAACTTATAATAAGCTTCTATTAATTCGCCTTGAGGTATATTTTGGTTACAATAGTTCCACCAACACTAGAGAATGCATAAGAAGCATCTCTCTTAAATGATTGTAACATTTCAAGCGTAGGCTTCAATTCTTTTGCTAGTGTTACTGCATTAGCAAATGTACTTACTCCACTTGATGCTTTTGCTCCTTTTGTGATATGGCCTATTGAAGATTTAGCTAAACTCTTAAATCAATTTATATATATAAAAATATATTCTGATAACAACATGTTGATGAATTTACTAACAGTCAATTAGATATTATGGATATTTAGATAAAAAAACAGTGATAATTCCTAATTAGTTCTGCATCAATCTTACTTCTAGCTCACTAGATCCCTTACCAACATTACCCTTATAGCTACTTTAACACAAACTAAAAAATCCACAGTGTAAAAAGTTGAACACTGTGGATTATTACATTTATTTTCCTTGATAATGCACCATATCATAAGGGTAGTATAAAGTATTTTTTAAACTTGAATCATCTAATTTTAAAATCTTTACGATTGCTCCGCTTTCGTAACTCCAATAACCATTGTAGATATCATTTTTATTTTCATGTGAATCATACCAGCCTGTATCACTATGCCCCTTATACCATTTTCCCTCTAAATATTCTTTCAATTCCTTTACTGATTCTTCTTTATTCTTTGCATTGACCACACGATAAATTGATTTATATGGGTCTGCAAAGATAAATTCTGTGGTATTCCCTTCCCAATTTTCATCTTTATAACTAAATAAAAAATCAATCAAATAATCATTCAATTTCTCTTTTTCTACCAACTTTTCTAATTCAATTATATAATCTTTTGAAACATCTAGCATTATCCCAATAGAAAGAACCCACAATAAATCTATATATCTATATTTGCCACTCCACCCCTTTTTCATCGCCTCAATTATTTCGGGGTAAAAATCTCTTAGTACTTCCATAGGTCTTCCCATTGAATATAAACAATTAAATTTATCAATACAAATTGATTCAATATATCCATAAGCTCTTTTAATACTACCTAAATCATTTGGTCTTTCATTTTTTACTTTCATTGCTAATTCTTTATACTTTTCTATTCTATTATTCTGTCTATTTAAATAATCCTCGAAATAATCTTCATTTTTTAAAATATCTCTCATTTCATTCTCCTTACTCAATTATTTTCTTCCCAGAAGAATCCAAAATGCTTTTAACCACATTACCATCCTTATCAACATTAATTAGTATATTTTGTACATTTTCAGGATTCAAAAGCATTTCTTCTCGAATTTTATCTGCCATTTCTTCTCCAACAGTTGATTCCAAACGTCTAGAACCATCTATCCATGTTTCGCTCATTTGCTTTCCATCTTTTGTATTTGAAAGTTGCGCAGTATTATACTTAGCCTCCGCTATTACATACTTAGGCGGCGGAGATGAATTTTCATATATACCATCTATTCCCTTAACAATTTTTTGATCTAATGTTAATACACGATCATCACTAATTCTAGTATATGTTTGACTTTCAAAAAAGTCATCCATCTTCATTTCACCATAATTTCCTTTACGCTTCGTTGTTTTTAAAGCTACTTCGCCACTTTCTACTGATTCTATTACCGTACGTTGTTGTGCTCTAGCTGCTTCTAATGTTTGGGCTACTTTTCTAGATTCCTTAGCTATTTCACCAGTTTTACCCTTACTACCATCTTTAGATTTCGCAAACTTATAATAAGCTTCTATTAATTCACCTTGAGGTATTTTGGTTACAACAGTTCCACCAACACTAGAGAATGCATAGGAAGCCTCTTTCTTAAATGATTGTAACATTTCAAGCGTAGGCTGCAATTCTTTTGCTAGTTTTTCTGCATTAGCAATTGTACTTATTCCACTTGATGTCTTTGCGATATGACCGATTTTATTTAGCGCCTTTAACTTATTTACTTCTCCTACATAATATATATACTCTGAAATACTCTACTTAATTTACAGAACCATTCGTAAACACAAAAATAGTGGCAGTTGGATTCTCCAAACTACCACTATTTTTAAATTCTTCATTCATTAAATTACGTATAAATTAGTTTTTTAACGTTACTCATGATGCGTATATTTCGATTTGTTCATTATAGAACTTCCTCTACATCGACACTCTCAATCTTCACTTCATACATATTTGGGATGCTTGCTTCTTTTGGTACCCATGCATAATAATTTTGATCATTCTCTAACATAAATTGAACTAACTTTGTTTCTGAAACATTCCAGAAATTTTTAAGATTATCGATGTAGTCCTCTAAATCTTCTTTATAGTCCAATTGTAATATATAATCTCTTACCGTCAGGGCAAACACAATTAAACTTCCTAATAGATTTTTTTGTTCATTTTCTTCTTCATACTCTTGTGGTAAGAACCACACTTGACCTATTCCTATCGTTTTTTTGTATTTTTCATAAAAACTACTATCATCCATATTCTTATAATCATGTATTAATTCATTGACCAATGAATGCCATTTTGGCGGAATAATGTTTTCCAATGCAGGATTATGTTCAATTCCTTCTACTATTTCCTCAATTTCTTCTGTCTCATCTTCATAGTGATATTCACTTAGGTCTATATGCTTGAATTTCATTTCATTTTTATAATGTGCCAAATCATATGGATAATGGTTATTATCTTTTAAACTTGTATCATCCAGTTCCAAAATTTTTGCAAGCGCTGCCGTTTCAAAACTCCAATATCCTACATATCCAGGTTCTTTATGCGCATTTTTCCATTCATAATCATAATGGCCTCTAAACCATTCTTTCTCCATGTACGTTTGTAATCTTTTAGACGCTTCTTTTTTATCTGTTTGTGCAAGTTCTATAATTTCTCTCGTTTTTGCATATGGATTTTCTTTATAATATCTATTCATCATTTTTGTGTATCCGATATCACTAGCGCATAAGAGGAAATCAATTACTGCGTCATTCACATTTTTTTTATCAACTATCTTTTTTAATCTTTCTATATTCTTTTTATCCGTTTCTAACAAAATCCCTAAGGAAATCATCCAAATCAGACTTAAATATCCAATTTCCCTACTTCCTGTATTCTCTAAATCATAAATTGCATTATGAAAATCTTCTTCTATTACACTAACATCTTCCCCTAAAGAATACTTTGCCCTAATATCCTCCATCTCATATCTAAAATTGGCTAGATATGTCCCTTCTATAATACTCTTATTATCTTTAGAATATCTTTGAATTCCATTTTTAGTATCTTCTTCTAAACTTTTAATATCTTCTCTATTTTCCTCTATAAACTCTTTATGATATTCAATTCCTTCTCTACACTTTTCTTCTATACATAAATAATCTCTCATACCATTCAATTCCTCCTAGCTTCTAAATTATGGCCATTCTCCAACGATGTTACCCTTTGCATCTATCTTAAATGTTTTAACCTTTCCGCTACTATCGACTTTTGATAATACTCTTTCTACCTTATCTCTCTCCAACGCTTTTGTAATCTTATCTGCTAATTTGTTATCTCCATCAACAGCTTTCAATATTCTACTTTTTTCAGTATTCACACCTGTCAACCAACCATCTGACATTTGTCGTCCATCTTTAGTTTTTCCTAATTGTGAACTACCAAACTTTGCTTCATCAATAACATATTTAATATTTGAATTTGGATTTGCATTTTCGTATAATCCATCAATCCCTTTTACTATTTTATCATTTATGCCTGATGGTGCACTTTTTCCGACTGGCTTTAAATCAAATCCAGCTTCTTTTAAACTTTGATTATTCAATAAATTGTCACTAGATTTTATTTCACCATAATTACCTTTTTGCTTATTTGTAGCTGTTTTTGCGTCAAAATTGTCTACATTTGTATTTTTGTTACTGCTAGGTTTACCCTTACCACCATCTTTAGACTTCGCAAACTTATAAAAAGCTTCTAATAATTCGCCTTGTGGTATTTTGGTTATAATAGTTCCACCAACACTAGAGAATGTATAAGAAGCCTCTTTCTTAAATGATTGTAACATTTCAAGCGTAGGCTTCAATTCTTTTGCTAGTTTTACTGCATTAGCAAATGTACTTACTCCACTTGATACTTTTGCTCCTTTTGTGATATGGCCTACTTTATTTAGTGCCCTATCGCCTAATATTGTGGTAGCTATTTGTGTTAATCCATAGGTAGTCAATTCTGTACGACTCTCTGCATCTCCCTCTATCATATCTCGTTTTATTTTATTTGAAAATGCATGCCACATATTTTTTGCAGTTTCATCCAAATGGAAAAGTGCATAGGTTACATTAATAAAAGTTCCTATGTCCATATTACTTAAAGCTATTGCGGACTCGATTTCATCACCAATAGCTTTCCCCGATCCTCTTTGAATAGCTTCCCACATCTTTTTCGCTGTTTCAAACGTACCAACTATACTGTCTGCCGCATCGTCCCAAGCATTTCTAACCGGAGATTTCTCCTCAATTATGTTATTTGTTTCTATATCTTTAATTGACTGATCATTTTTTCGGGCTGTTTCTTCTATAATCCCCTGAATAGAACTCACCCAATCCATATTCAACCCTTGTGTACTAAACGTCCCACTCACAGGACTAAATCCTTTCCCGCTTTGCACTTCAGCGAGTCCGGCTGTGATGCTAGCGGCTAATTGGAGGGCGGTGCTGTAGTTGTTGCTGGACGAATGATTGAATTCATATAGACGCTCTAGTTTTTCTTCTAGTTTTTTTCTCATTACAATTAAGACTGCAATAATTGCGTCTACTCCAGGCATTGGTGTAAGCACTTCTATTGCTTCTATACTTGCAATGGATTGATTGGTTTCTTGTATTTGTTGTCTTATTTCATGTTCGATAACATCTGTTGAAGCAACTTTTGCTTGAAAATCGTTTGGAAATGCTTCGTTTTGGCGAATTAATTCTTCACATAAGCATATGATTCCTTGCGCTAATGGCCGGAATGTTTGGACAAGGTAGGCTTTTGCACTACTGTATGTTTGTCCTTGTAATACTGTGTCTATCGCAAAGGCATCAATAGATTGAATAGCTTGTTCCATACTTTGAATCGTAGCATTACATATAGCGTTCATACTTTGAGTTTGACTTTGTACTTCTCCCAAATACATGTTTAAACTCATGTATCGGCCTCCCTTTGTAGTTGCTGCTGTTCATAGGAAAGGTCGTTTTCTTTCTCACTGAGATGCCGTTTTTCTTTAAGCAACGTCTCTTTTTCATTTTCTAATTCGAATGTAAGTTTTCTTTCATACTGTCCGATTTCTTGCCGCATATTCGTAAAAAGGTGAAACACTTCTTTGTCGTCGTGCCAAGTTTCTAGTATTCGGTTAAATAAACGATTGCTTCTATTTTTCCATTCATGAAAACTAGCCTCAGCTCGTTCTTGATTTTGCAGCGCGATTCGGTTTTCATTTTGTTCTTCAAATATAATTCGTAATTTTTGATTACATTGACTGATTCTCGTTTCAATTTCTTGACTCATCTTTTCTCCCTACCTTTTCCCCTTTACGTAGGTTGTTACATTATTGAAAAGTCTTTTGAAGTCCAGTATCCATTTTCTCAAATTCATTTGCTACGGAATGGATATTATCAATCGTTTGTTGAAAAGTAGCGCAAAATTGTTTCGTGATTTGTAAATTTTGTTGATTTGCTTCTTGTGCTTTGAAGTTCACAGATAGTGTCGTACGCGTTGCCTTATTTATAGAGCGACTAGTAGCACTTTGCATCCTATCTGAAGCATTTCTCATTTTCGTTGCAAGTTGCGTTGCCGTATGCAAATTACTTTGAAATTCTCCCATTACTTACTCCCCTCTACCTTTTATTTACAAGAAAATTATAACACGGAAAAATATCCCAATAAACCGAATGTTCGAATTTAACATACAATTCACCACAGTTACTGAGGATACGAGCAACGCTTATCTATCAACATAACTGAGTCCAAGATGGATTCTACTTATACAAAAAAGATGACTTCAGCCATATGCTAAAGTCATCTTTTTCTACCTTATTATTTTACTAATTCTCCATTATAAGCTTTTATATTAAGCGGAGCAGTTAAAAATTGTGCTGCTTTACTAACGAAAGATGTGAAGTGTGCACTCGTATTATGGCTCGCAACTGCTGCTTCATCTTTCCATACTTCTACCATCGTATAAACACTTTCTTTTTCTGTATCTTTATATAAGTCATAAGATACATTTCCACTTTCTTCTCTTGAACCATGAATAAGCGGACGAATTTCTTCTAAAAATGCTTGTTGTTTCGTTGGATCTACTTGAAATATTGCGTGAATAATAATCATGGTGCTTCCCCTCTCATCTTTCACTTATTGAAGTTCTTTTATAAAATTATTTCCACTCTGCAACTTTTTCAATTGGAAGACGTACTGATTGGTAACCACTGTCTGCAGCTTTCCCGATTGAAATTAACATAACTGGTACGTAGCGTTCTTTATCTAGTCCAAATGCTTCTGCAATTTGGTCTTTTTCAAATCCACCAATTGGACAAGTATCATAACCGTGCGCACGAGCTGCTAGCATAAACTGCATCGCTACAAGACCACCGTCAATTAATACTGTATCTTTCATTACTTCTGGTGTAACCATAGAGAAGTAAGCTGAAAGTTTTTTCATTTGATCTTCTTTTACTTCTGCTGGCATAAGTCCACGCTCTACTGCTGTACCGTAAATTTCTTCTGCGTTATCAAAGTTGTTTAAATCACCAAATAAAGCAATCATTGCTGAAGATGTTTCTACTTGAGATTGATTGAACTTCGCAAGTGGCGCAAGTGTTGCTTTCGCTTCGTCACTTTCAATCACTACGAATCTCCATGGTTGCATGTTTACTGAAGATGGTGCAAGTGTTGCTTCTGTAAGAATTTCTGTCATTTCTTCTTTGCTAATTTTCACTGAAGGGTCGTACTTACGAATTGAACGACGTCCTGTTAAAATTTCGTTAAAATCATTTGTTTTTACTGAGTTAGTCATAGTTGTATTCTCCCTTTTTTATAATTCTTTTATATTTTCTTGAATGTGATTTAACATATTTAAAAGATTATCGCGTTCTTCCTCACTTAATCCTTTAAATGCAGATGCTGCAAAACGTTCTTTTTCCTCTTGAAACGCTTGAATTTTATTTCGTCCCTCTTCAGTAAGAGAAACTAACGTAATTCTGTTATCTTCTGGATTTTTACGTCTTACAATCATTTCATTGGCCTCAAGCTGCTTTAAATGCCTTGTTATCGCAGCATTATCAATATTCACTTCTTGCTGAAGTGCTTTTTGACTAATTTCACCTACTTCAAATAATTGAAGTATAAGCTCTAATCGAGACTGGCTCATACCCGTACACCCTTCAAATTTCGAACTTACTTCTTTATTTAGAAAGTGTAATTTATATAAAATAATCGCTTCTTTTGAGCATGAACTTGTCAAATTAACCCTCCTTTACAATCAAAATAAAAACATTTGATGTATCAATAGTTGATATGTCAATTAATATAATCTATATCGATTTAGAATGCAAGCATTTTGTTTTTATTTTATTTTTTCCAAATTAAGGCGCTTTGTAGCGTTACAAATAATGTTAATTGCACTATAATAATACTAATTTAAAGAACTGGAGAGTGATTGTAATGCGGCAATACACAAATAGAAATGAGGAAATGAAAATGGAAAATGAAATGAGGATATTTAAATATGACAACAATAAATATAGGGATTGTCGCGCACGTAGACGCTGGCAAGACGAGTTTGACTGAGCGTATTCTTTATGAAACAAATGTAATTAAAGAAATTGGCCGAGTTGATAGTGGTAATACACAAACTGACTCAATGGAATTAGAAAGACAGCGCGGAATTACGATTAAAGCATCTGTCGTTTCTTTCTATATAAATGACTTAAAAGTAAATGTAATTGATACACCTGGACACGCTGATTTTATCGCTGAAGTGGAGCGATCCTTCCGCGTTTTAGACGGTGCGATTTTAGTTATTTCTGCCGTTGAAGGTGTGCAAGCACAAACGAAGATTTTAATGCGAACATTACAGAAACTAAACATACCAACAATATTATTCGTAAATAAAATTGATAGTAATGGCGCAAATACTGAAAAAGTTATGAAACAAATAAAAGAGATTCTTTCAAATGAAGCATTCCCCTTCTACTCTGTTCTAAACGTAGGAACGAAAGGAGCCTGGATTATTGCATACAAATCATATGACGATTGTACGGAACTGTTAGCGCCATATAATGAATCGTTACTTGCGTCATATGTAAATGATGAAATCGTACCGGACGTATTATTAAGAGAAGAACTCGAAAAACAAATACAGCAAGCGAATGTGTATCCAATCTTTTTCGGTTCAGCAATGACTGGTATGGGCGTAACAGAACTTCTTGAAAAACTTCCGGCTCTCATTCCAGCTCATACATCGGTACAAAATGAAACATTATCTGGCGTTGTTTTTAAAATTGAACGTGAATCTTCCGGTGAAAAAATTACTTACGTGAGAGTTTTTTCTGGTAGTTTACACGTTAGAAAATATGTTGATATACAGCGCTGTAAATCTCTATCCCATAAAGAAAAGATTAAAAAACTATGCCTATTTCATAATGGAGATGCCGTTCAAACTACTACCGTTCCTAGTAGTGAATTTTGTAAAGTGTGGGGACTGAATGATATTAAAATTGGTGATATTATTGGTGAACGTACGGATTATATAAAAGATATTCACTTTGCCGAACCACAAATGGAAGCTTCCATTGATGCAGTATCAAAAGAAAGAATTCATGATTTATACGCTGCACTTATGGAGCTATGTGAAGAAGATCCACTTATTAAAGTGTGGAAAGATGATGTTCATAATGAACTATATATTCGCCTTTTCGGTGAAGTACAGAAAGAAGTAATTGAAACGACTCTTTTTGAAAAATATAATTTGCAGGTTACTTTTTCAAATACGCGAGTTGTATGTATTGAAAAGCCAATTGGCATTGGGAATTCCGTTGAAGTCATGGGTGAAAAAGCGAATCCATTTTACGCAACAGTCGGATTCAAAGTTGAACGTGGTGAACTTAATTGCGGCATAACATATAAATTAGGTGTTGAGCTCGGTTCACTACCTTTAGCATTCCATAAAGCGATTGAAGAGACGGTATTTCAAACGTTAAAACAAGGATTATATGGATGGGAAGTTACAGATATTATCGTCACGTTAACACATACTGGTTATGCTAGTCCTGTTACAACAGCG
Source organism: Bacillus cereus group sp. BfR-BA-01382 (assembly GCF_022663475.1). Classification (NCBI taxonomy): domain Bacteria; kingdom Bacillati; phylum Bacillota; class Bacilli; order Caryophanales; family Bacillaceae; genus Bacillus; species Bacillus cereus group sp. BfR-BA-01382. Next base: position 182,514 of record NZ_JAKUFQ010000002.1, on the reverse strand, counting down.
AGTGACTTTAGAAATTTAACACCGATCGTATTAATGGATGCTTTAAAGCAAGCTGAAACACATGTATATGAACCAATAAACGAGTTTGAATTAACTGTACCGGAGCACGCAATTAGTACCGCGATGTATAAGCTCGCTGCCGTTCCAGCAACTTTTAGAGAGCCTATATTGAATAATAACTCTTACCAGTTAACAGGATCATTACCTGTTGCAAAAACAGAGAATTTTAAACGAATGCTACATTCATTTACAGAAGGAGACGGCATATTTACAACGAAGCCAGCTGGTTTCACAAAGCTTATGGCTCCCTTCCCTACTCGAAAACGTGTTGATTATAATCCGCTGAACCGTAAGGATTATTTACTTCATGTTTTGAAGGCTTATTAAAGTAAAAGAGGTGCAATTCGCACCTCTTTTGCATGTATTAATAGGTTAGTTTGTCCTAACAACTTCTTTAAGTTCTCCTATTATTTTCGCTATAGCCTCAATTGAATTTTCCGTTTCATATCCCCCAACATTTACAGAATGATTTGCATTTTTGACAACTTCAATCTGTAAATTCGTTTTATATAACTGATCAATTTGATCTGCATTGTATTGGTAATCTTTATCCCCAATAACTAAAAACCCTTCGTGTCGACTATGTAAGATAGAATCAAAAATTGTATCAAACGTCAGTAAAGGTGTAAGTAGTATCATTTTTGACTGCGCGAATTCGTCTCTCTTCATTAAATCATTTGCAATCGGAATTGTTCCGAGTGATTTCCCTAAAAACATAGTATCGTTATATTGCTTACCTTTTAATACGCCCTTCATTATAGGATTAATATCATCCATCATTACTTTCGTTATTTCTTCCATTGTTTTATTCATTACTTGTTCGTCATAAGAATAATGAATATGTACTACATCTATTTTATTTTCGAGCATAAGCATCGTCGCATAATAAAATAACGGTTTATCGTAATTGTATCCTGAACCGGAGAACATAAAGCAAATCCTACTAGAACCTTTTTCGATATGTGTGTAACGAATTACTTTATCATCTATATGTATTTCTTTTTTAGTCCCCTTCACCCTTTTCCCCTCCGAATACATTTAATTTTGTAAAACGATATGTTCTGTATGAACTGCTATATCCTTTACTTTCTCTTTTATAAATGCAGGCTGTAAATTATATGCCTCTAACTCTTCTACCGGCACCCACTTAAAGAAATACGTTCTACCTTCTTCTTCCAAAATATATTGATCCGCTCCATTTGCAGGTAACTCATGTAGCTCTACTTCATAATAAAAACTAATTTCATGAAACTTTCGCTCAGAAAGTGTAAAGAAATTTTCTACTGACCATATTAATCTTTTCCCTTTCATAGGAACACCTAATTCTTCTGCAAGTTCTCGTTTTAACGTATCTTCACTATTTTCTAGCATTTTCACTCTTCCGCCTGGTACATACCAATAATCTTCCCCTTTGTTTTGAAGAATAAGTATTTTATTATCCTGTTTACAAATTGCTCCGACGCGATAATTAAAACATGTTTCCTCTACTTTAAACGTAAGATCCATCCGTAATGCCCCCTCATATAAATATCGAATTATTACAAAACAATTATGTAATTACTGTACAAATAAGGTTACTAAATTTATCCACTTCATTCAATGGTTTTTGAATTTTCTAAACTATTATTTTTCATCATTACAAGTGTATATACATATGTTACAATCACATTGCACACTAGAAAACATTATGGGGGTACGGATGGAAACGTTATTAATCCAGCAAACTGAGAAATCAAATAAGTTTTGGAAAATCGTTGTGAAAGAAAAAGACTATGTTGTGTTTTACGGAAAAATTGGCACAGCTGGCAGTGTGAAAGCGAAAGAGTTTGAAACAGAAGAAGAATGTATGAAAGAAGCTAATAAACTAGTTGCTTCCAAACGTAAAAAAGGATATACAGACCCGTTGCCTGGGGAAGATTACATAAAAGAAAAAACGATAACCGAAGAAGAATTTTGGGAACTACTTCATCGTGCAAAAACGAAAGGTGAGGACCAAGAAGAACAAATAGAATGGCTTACTTCTCACCTTGCTAAACGTACAGTACATGAAATTGTAGCATTTGATACGCATATGCATCGTCTTTTGAAAGACTCCTATACCTCCCGTTTATGGGCAGCAGCCTATATTATTATGGGTGGCTGTTCAGATGATACTTTCGATTACTTCCGCGGATGGTTATTATATCAAGGAAAAGAGACATACGAAGCTTGTATTGAAGATCCAGAACGATTAATTCCTGTATTAGAAAACTTGAGTGAGTATGACGTCCCAGAGATTGAAGAACTTTCTTTATATTTCGGTTTCACTGTATATGCAGAAAAAACTGGTGACGAAGATGATACTTACTTTACACTTTACCATGTCTTATCTAATGAAGAATTCGACGATGTAGATTTTGAATTTGACTGGAATGAAGACGATGAAGAAGGTTTAAAAAAGATGTTTCCTAAGCTATGGGAGATGTATGGGGAAGAACCGATTGAGTAGTAGATTAATTATTCGTGAAAAAGCGCCTTGTTTCTTTAGTAACAAGGCGCTTTTTTTGATACTATATTTAAATTATTATCTTCCCACTCTCCCACCACTCCATAAAAGTCTTTAAAGAAGGAGCAACCCACGTTCTACTATCATTTTCATGATTCCATACATATATATCATCTCTTTGCACTTTTCCATTCAAAATGGAATAGCCAAACAAATCACCATTTCCGCCATCAGCAAAAAATAATAAACAGTCAAAAGGCATGTATAAATCCTTAAAATCAACTATATTTCTCATACTCATATTTTCAGTTTTAATTTTTGAAGCAGACCATATAAAGTCACCGTATTCACCTTCTATACCATTTGTTTCCTGTAATAATTGATATAAATCATTCGGTAACTCCACATGTATACATTGTTGTATATCAGTAAGTTCCTCCTTCGTAGCCGAATTTTTTAAGCTTAAGTTTGATGAGATACTGTGAATGGTGTCTTTCCACATCACCTTTTCTCCTCCTTATGTGCAATCAAGTATATTCAAAGGACACCGCTAAATTTATTGATACCATCTTTCTAACAATTCCTTCTCCCTCTCCCCTGAAATACCTGCTTTTAATTCCCATTCGTCCACACTCTTCATCCACTCATACACATCTGTAACTGTATGTCCTAACCTTCTAAAAGTAAGTCCTTCTTTAACAGCACTTTCAATACTAATTGAAAATCCACCTTTCCACGGCTTCGTTTCACCTTCTAATGAAAAAGTTTCTGGAAGCCATAAAGGCATCTCTGTCCAAGGCTGCACTTTATGTTCATTCATAAACGATTCCTCTATCCAAACGAATTCAGCATCACTATTCGTAACTTTTTTACACGTATTTAATAGCTCTTCCATCGTCAAATCATAATTCGGACCTGTTACATTGAATGTACCTGCATTTTTGTTTTCTGCCATGTTTAGTCCCCAGTTTGCGACGTCTTTTATATCAACTATCTGTACTGGACGGTCTTTTCTTCCTGGAACTAACACTTTACCTCCTTTTGCTACACGCCCGATCCAGTATGGAAGTCGATCTGTATAATCGAACATTCCTGAAAGAAGTCCTGCTCTTACGTGTAAAACACGCCCCGGCCAATACTTCTCTGCTTCTTTTTCGCATAATACTTTCAGCGCACCATAATGCTCATAAGGAGATATTTCACCATTCTCTACAGCCTTTATTTGCTCTTCCGTCGGTTCAGGTTGTAATATATAGTCTTCTTTTATGTCATGCAGAATCCAATCTTTATATACGGAAAGGCTTGAGATGAATATATAGTGTTCAATATTATCTTTAAGCACTTCTCCACCATTCCTAATATGATGCGGAGAAAATCCACATGTGTCTATGACAACATCCCACGTTCGATTTTTTAAACTTGATACATCGTTATTTCTGTCACCGGTTAACTGCTCCACATTAGAAAAAATTTCTTTGTTTGTTCCTCGGTTAAATAACGTAATTTCATGCCCTCTCTGTAAAGCCTCATCTACAAATGCTCTTCCTAAAAATCGTGTACCGCCTAGAATTAGAATTTTCATGGTTCTCCCCCATTCGTGATTAATAACCCTTCCTAATGTTTAACGATTTTTTATTGAGGAAAGTTACGGGGAGCGTTTAAATTTTTCTACAAGTTCACCATTACTCTTTTAAAAGTATATACTCTTTGATTAATCTCCATCTATCCTTTGTTTCTGGCACAACTTCAGAAGCCATCACCACCACCAATTCCTTCTCTGGAATACAACAAATCATATTCCCACCATCACCCATTGCACAATACGAATAGACACCCTCTTCTTCTCGTAACCACCATAAGTAACCATATTGATTTGAATTCATCGCTATTGATTCTTTTATCCATGATTTTGATAGTATTTGTTTTCCATTATGAATACCTTCATTCAAATACATCTGTCCAAACTTAGCCATATCCCTAACCGTTAACGTTAGTCCCCAGCCGCCCGCCGAAATACCATTTGGATCGTGAACCCATCCTTTCACATCTTTTCCGAATAAGTCATCAAATCCAAATGCTTTCATATTATAGTTTGGAATTTCTCTCATGCCGAGTGGCTGAAATAAGTATTCATTCGCAAATTCACGCGCATTTTTTCCTATTGCGTTCGTTATGATCGCTGATAGTATATGAGCTCCTGCAGATGAATATTTAAAAGATCCAATTTCTCCGCCGTTTCCTATCCTATTTAACGTATATTGTATCCAATCTTGTTGTGTACATAGTTCTTCTAACGGTTCCTGCCAGTCTACGAATGGATGTGGAGCTGTCATCGTTAGAAGATGGCTTACTGTTACTTCAGATGAATTAACGTTATATTCCGGGAAAAATTCTATTACTCTTTGATCAACGCTTTTTATATAGCCTTTATCTACACATAGTCCAATTAACGCAGAAATAATCGTTTTTGTGACTGACGCTATATGAAATGCATCATCTGGACCGTGACCGTTATAATATTTTTCAAAAATAACATCACCTTTTTGTACTACTAACATCCCATTAATATTTTTATACTCTTCTTTTATAATCAAATCTAACTTTTCAGCAGTTTTCATTTTTATTCCCCTTTAACCCATAATTAAAAAGGTTCGATCGGTACATATATATCAACTATATGTTTATTTTCCGGGTGCCGTCTTGGGTCATTTTTATACATTTCAAAAGGATACGAATCTCTCGGTTTATATCCGCTATTAGGAAGCCACTCACCGTATAAGAAATCCCATGCTCCTTTATATTCATCCTGGAATATTTCAAAATGACCTACCGCATACTTTCCAGAAGGTATTACCATTATTCCAATGTCGCTCGTTTCTACTGGGGACCCCTCTGGAATTTTTGTACATAAACTTGTTCTTAAATGATTTTCTTCAGTAAATTCATGATGATCGTGGTAAATGGTTAATACTTTCGTATCCTCAAATACATGACAGTTTTCCTTCGCTGCGTAATGAAATAATTTCTCTATCATTTTTGGAAAAGCTATCGTTAACTCTTCATATGTACCGATATGCCTTATGTATGCGACGTGTATATCGTCCGCTGTTACAATTTCAACATTTCCTCGAACCTTCTTACACTTATTGTATTGAGAAGCTCTCCTTACGTCTTTGCAATTCTTGCTATTATCGTTTCGATATTGAGATGGACTTATTCCGTAATGACTTTTAAATGTGCGGGAGAAAACTGCTGAATCTGTAAACCCGAAGTGATACGCAATATGTGTAATCGTCATATCTGTGCGATATGTAAGTAGATTTGTTGCCCTTTCTAACTTCAATCGGTTTACATACCGTGATAATGGCTCGTCTACTATCCCCTTGAAAATCCGATGAAAATGAAACTTTGAAAATCCTGCTATATCCGCTAGCTCTTCAATGGATAGTGAATCATTTATGTGTGATTCTATATAATCTTGCACTTTATAAATGCGTCGTAAGTATTCATTTCTACTTTGTTTACTCTCCATATTTTTATCTCCTCACAACAAAAAGGCTACCGTTAAGCTAGCCTACTTTTACACATTTTTCAAAAACAAAACTCTACTACCGCCGTTCCCATCATAATTTGTATGTACCGATACACCCTCTACCTCATCATCCCCGGCCTCAATTCGAAAACCGATTTCTTGATGAAACTGTATCGACTTTTTGTTAATTGGTGACGTAATTGCTTTTACAACTTTACGATTATTTGCACGAGCGATATCAAAGAAATAAGAATACAATGTCGATGCGATTCCTCTTCCTCTATACTTCGGATTGACACCGATAAAATGAACATATGCTTCATCTTTATATGTTTGTGAAAAGAATCCACATAAGAAACCTAACGTTTCGCCATCTTCTTCAATGATAAAACTCGTTTCTTGAAAATGAACGAAGAATAGTTTTGGCAACATAGCAGCCATATCTCTACCGCCCCACCAATCATTTAAAACAGAATGAATCTTTACATAATCTTCCCCTTGGATGTTTCTTACTTGCATATGTTTCTCCCTTTCACTCACTTCATTTTTTCATAAATTTTAATAACCGTTTCTACTAAAAGGATGAATACCCATATTCCACAAAATACAAGAACAGACTGAAATATCGATCCAATTATCATAACACCAACTGCACCTGTTATTGAAAAAGATATTCCACCAAGCCCTGGATCCTGTATAAATGCTCCAGCAGAAAAAGCGGTTATAATTGATACTATTAAATAAATAACACTCATTATTTTTAATATTTTTATAGAAAGATACGAAGTTTGTTCTTTCTCCACTTGTGATAATTCGATTTCCCCGCTCGCAATTCCTTTTTGCAAACAGTCCTCACATAAAAATTCTTCCTTAATTTTTTTACCCCCATGTATTGTACCCGTTATCTCTTTACACCTTGAACATTTTCGATTTATCATGTTGTTACCACTCCAATCTATTAAGATTATACTTATATCATTCTACATTTACCTTAATATCCCTTTTATGTATTTTATAGAGAAAGGTCGTGTTTTATGATTTCAAAACTTACGTTTGGCTCGAAAAAGCGTACCGTTCATTATGTATTAAGACCTAGTTGTTATGCAGTTATTTTCCATTCATCTTCTTCAATGATTGCTGTTATCCAAAAAGGTGACCGTTACTTTTTACCTGGTGGCGGTATGGAAGGTAATGAAACAAAAGAAGAATGCTTGCACCGTGAACTACTAGAGGAATTAGGATGGGCAATTAAAATTGATCAGTATATCGGTAATGCGGTTCGATATTTTTATGCAGAAAAGGAAGATACATATTATTTGAATGATGGATTCTTTTATATTGCGAACATGGTGCAGAAACAAACTGAAAACTGTGGGGAGGATCATGTTTTACGATGGATGTCTCCATTACTTGCTGTTAAGCTTCTCATTCACGCTCATCAAAAATGGGCGGTTGAACAAGCACTTTTATTACGAAAACAAAAATGATCTCCTTCTATATGAAAGAGATCATTTTTACTATTAACTGACTTTTTTCAAATTGAAAGCAGGCTTTTTGATTCCGCCTTTTTTTACAACATATAAGCCGATGAAGATAATAAGTCCGCCAACGAGTTGCATCATATTAATTTGCTCTCCAATTGTAACTGCCGCAAAGATAACTGCGAACAATGGTACGAGATACATATAAACCATTACTTTCGTTGAGCCTATTTGACTAATACCGACATACCACATTGATAGTCCGAAGATGGTCGCAAAGATGATTGAATATGCTAGTGAACCCCAGCTTGGCGTATCTACTGGCCATGTTAAAGAGTTTACGTTGAATAAACAGTATATAACAAGTGGTACAATTCCAATTAAAGTAGACCATGATGTAACTCTCATTGCGGAGTATTTTGTAATAAGAGGTTGCGCTAATATTGGATACCATCCCCACGCAATTGCTGCGACTAATCCAATTACATTTCCGAGCCACGCATATTCGTAAGTAGCTCCTCCTGTATGTCCTGTTAATAAAACAAATGCTGCACCAATAAACGCTACTATTGAACCAATTTGTACTTTCATCGAAAAACGTTCTTGTTTGTGCAATACTGCTAATATCCCTGTAAATATAGGTGACATCGCAATTAATAATGAGGCGTTCGTTGCTGAAGTGTATTTCACAGATAGCATAAACATCGTTTGATACATTGCCGTTCCAACTATACCGACTACTACTAATCGTAACCAATCTTTTCTTTCAATACGTAATGAGCGTTCCATCATAAATGTAATAAGTAATAAGACCGGTGATGCTACTAAAAATCGTAAACTATTAAATTGAATGGATGACATATATGCCACGCCATACTTTCCTATTGTATAATTTGCTCCCCATACTAACGCTACTGATACTAGGAGCCATTCCATTTGCCATCTTTTCATCCGAATCTCCCCTTCCATATTTAGCATAGTAAAATTGGCTGGATATAGCACCGTCCAATTGGCTGTTTTTTTACCCAGCCAATTTGTTATACTTAATGTATATAAGAGATACGGAGGCGTTTGTATGGAATGGAAGCTAGATAGTGACAGTAAAATCCCTATTTATCAGCAAGTGGTTGACTTTATTGAAAAACGTATTACATATGGAGAACTTCCTCCAGGAAGCTTCCTCCCTTCAGAACGGAAATTAGCTACGCAGTTAAATGTAAACAGAAGTACAGTAACGACTGCTTATAATGAACTTCGTGCTATGGGAATTGTAGAAAGTACGACTGGTAAAGGTACACGTGTGAGTACACATATGTGGGGCGTTTCTCCAACATTAACGCCGAACTGGAGAAATTTCGTAGAAGGTGGTACTTTTTTACCAAACTTACCACTACTTCGCCATATTCGGGCAGAAGTACAACAAAATGAAAATATTATAGATTTCGCTAATGGAGAACTCGGTTGTAATCTTTATCCTCACGATCAACTACAAACGATTTTACGTGAACAACCGTTAACGCATTCATTAAGTTACGATCATCCGCAAGGCTATCTCCCGCTAAGACAAGCGGTCGTAAAATATATGAAAGAATATTTAAAAGTTGAGGCGACTGAACAATCCATTATGATTACATCCGGCGCTCAACAAGCACTGCACCTTATCGTGCAATGTTTATTAAATCCAGGTGATGCTGTTGCTTTCGAAAGTCCTTCACACTGTTATTCCCTGCCGTTATTCCAATCAGCAGGTATTCGTATTTTCCCATTACCTGTCGATGAACACGGCATTAATCCAGACGATGTACAAGAGCTATACAGAAAGCACCGCATTAAAATGATTTTTTTAAATCCAAATTTCCAAAACCCTACGGGGACGATGCTTCATCCAAACCGTAGAAAAAAACTATTATCACTTTGCGCAGATTTACGAATTGCAATCGTTGAAGATGATCCATCTAGTTTGCTGACGCTAGAAAAGAAACAACCTTGTCCTACTTTGAAATCAATAGATGAAAATGGAACTGTCATTTATGTACATTCTTTATCAAAAATGATTGCGCCAGGATTACGAGTAGGTTGGCTTGTCGCCCCGCAGTCTGTCGTAGAGCGATTATCAGATGCACGGCACCAAATGGAATTAGGAATGAGTATTTTCCCGCAGTGGCTTATGCAACAATTTTTTGAAACTGTACCATTTCAGTCTCATATCGTACCGTTACGAAAACAACTAGCAGAAAAAAGAGACGTTATCGTTCGTGCCCTAAACGAGCAACTTCATGATAAAATCTCTTTTTCAAACCCTACTGGTGGTATATACATTTGGGGGAAATTAAAAGAACCTATAAACGAAAAACAAATCATTATGCAAAGTTTAAAACAAGAAATTGCTTTTATGCCAGGTAGTATTTTCGGTGCGAAAGATGGTTATATACGTTTATCTTATGGAAAAGTGGATATTGATCAAATTGAGGAAGGTATTTCTCGTTTACGCGAGGCTATTTTGGTATGTGAAAATAACTTTAAATAAAGCTTTCTCGTTTGACAAAACCTAAATCTACCATTATTATCAACTCGAACCTATTTATAGGAGTGATAAAATGAAGATTTACGTTGATGCAGATGCTTGTCCTGTAAAAGATGTAATTATTTTTGAGGCTACGAATGTGGAAATTCCTGTTACCCTCGTTACTAGCTTTTCACATTATTCTAATGCAGAGCAGCCAAAAGGTGTCGAAACAATTTATGTTGATTCTGGAGCAGATGCTGCGGATTACCGGATTATGCAGTTAGCAAAAAAAGAAGATTTAATCGTAACGCAAGATTACGGTCTTGCTTCACTCGCTTTAGCAAAAGGCTGTATCGTACTACACCATAAAGGCTATAAGTATACGAATGACAACATTGAACAATTGTTACAAACACGGTATTTAAGTGCAATGGTTCGAAAAAGCGGTAAGCGTACAAAGGGACCGAAACCATTTACAGCAGAAGATAAAGAGAAATTTAGAGCGCTCTTTAAAAGTATGATCGCTCATTAAAGATGAACCTTCTTTTCGCAAGGAAAACTTCGCAACACAAAGAAGAGAATATCCAAATGAACATTCTCTTCTTGAGGTTTACCCGTTTAAAATGAAGGTAAATTATCTAAGTTATTTTCCTTTATTCCATCAGGTTCACTACGTATAATATCTCTGCCATACTTATGAAATACGTCTACATGAGCTAACTTCCCTGATTTTGCTTCTTCAAGGGCAGTCATATAATCTAACTCTCTCCCGCTACTTGTTTTAAACGCAATTAAATCACCATCATCATTTTTACGAACAGCAACAATTTGTTCTGCTCCTGAATTAACTTCATGGTCTACTTCAAATTGAGCTTGTTCTTCTCCTTGATGTAAGTAATCATTATAAACTTTTTCAAAGTCTTTTTTGTCCATAACATTCACCTCCAACACATTTTTTAGTATGGTTGGGAGGTGTTGGTTTTATGTACCTTTTTATTAACTTAACAAGACTTTACTACTCCAAATATATAATGCAAATCATAATTTTATCCTAATATAAATTTATTTTATAAACCCTCTACTTATTAATTTAAGGTAAATTTAAGTGTTAATATTTTCCTAACAACCTTATAATTTAATATATCGAAACAAAATTTGAAATGGGGAATGGTTAAGATGAATATAGATTTTAATCGTTTAACTAATATTTGTTTAGAGTTTCAACAATCTAGATTTTATGTTACTAGAATTCCTAAAGATTTCTTATCAATTGCTCAAAAACGTTTTTCTATACCAACGGAAGATCAAATTGTCGCTTTTTTAAGTTGTAATTTATTAGGATCAGGCAAGTATGGTGTTTACTTTACGAGTTCGGGTTTATACTGGAAAAATTGGTTATTAGGTAAAGGAAATTTGAAATGGGAACAATTAAATAAAGTGCAACAAATTGAAATTGATAAAGATGGTTTCTTATCTTTTGATGCACAAAAAAGTTTCAATATTAACGGGAGTGACTATCCCCCACTATTATTTAAAGAATTGCTAATAGCTCTTACGAATTCATTCCAAAATTCAAAACAACAGGATATACATCCAATTATAAAAATGGATGAGATAAAATCTATTTGCTCTTTATTTGAAACGCACAATGAATTATTAGAACCTGATAATGGATTATTTGTAGACACTCATATTTCAGAAAAAAAGTTAAAAGCAATTGAGGCACGATTTATCATTCCAAAAGAAGAACAGATCATCGCTTTTTTAGATACATCTGTTCTTGGGAATATGGGGAAAGGATCGGATGGGGTATTAATTTGTCAATCAGGTATATATTTTAGAGAAGCTTTTGTACACTTATATTTCCCATGGCATGTTTTTAAAAACATCCCTATTACTTTAACTTCGGATGAATTTGAAATTGGGAAAGGAAATATATTTCATCTTCTACATGCTAGAATGCCTAGTCAAGATATTCTATTATTCATCAAGAATTTAAAACAGTACGTGAATAGTTTATATGAAGAACAACCACAATTACATATTTAATACACTCGTGTATAGTTAAGTCTAAAATTTCAATTCAACTAAAAAACCGATTATTTTTGTAGAGGGCCTACAAGTATAATCGGTTTTTTACTCTTATTCTTTTCTTATATTCCTATTTTTAATACCTACGCAACCCTTTCAAAGTCTCCAATATATCCTCTGTAAAGGCTGTACTACCCTCTGTCTCTAAAACTCTAAAATATAAACTTCTTAAGAAAGCTCTAATATTTTGTACTAAAATATCATATTGAGGATGCGGGATGTCTTCAACAATTGCTATACTATGTAACCAGTTGCTCCACTCTTCTTCAGTTAAAAGATTTTGGTTACGTAACGACATAATTGGTGCTACTAATCTCTCATCCTCAAAGTGAATGTATACGTAGTCATGTAAGCGTACCTTCTGGCGAACAGCAGCTAGTATTGCATATGAGAACTCACGATTTTGGATTGTACGTGCTAAAGCATCGAGCGCATCTGCTGCATGTGCAGTAGAGTGTGCCCAGCCTTTTCCTTCTACGTAGCCTCTTACATCTTCTTCTAAATATACATATTCCAGCACTTGTTCTGCCACACTGTACAGTTGTTCTTCAGATAACAATGGTTCTCTTTCATGAACAGATAAAATAAGTGGTGGAATTAATACAGAAAATGCACGTTTAAAGACAGAATCTGTTCCCTTTTCACCAATTTTATAAAATAAATAATCAGGGCTAATTGCTTGCAGCATTAATCCTCGTAATTCTTTTTGTCTAAACACATCATTTGTAATCCATTTGTGAAGCGTACTATAAATTAAATCATCGCGTAATTCAGCATCAGTTGACCCGATATAATCTAACATCCACTGTGCATATGGATAAGCATCTACGTCTTCTGGTACAGCATAATTATTATTTTTAATTTGTAGTAGTTCTTCTTTTAGTTCTAGTACTTCATTCATTATATTTCTTGTCCCCTTTTTGCGTTTTTTATTGTCTTATCCCCTTTTATTTGCTTCATAAAATTAATTTAATTATAACAATAAACAAAAGGCTATACATATATTTCTGATTATGTAATACGCTCATTCATGAAATATAACTTCTGGATTTCCTAAATCACTATTCTGAAATACAACATCCGCACAACTTTTCGGATTATGCTCATCTATATACATCTTACAGGCCGCATGATATCTGTTTAAAAACATTTTCTCAGCTTCTTCATAACTTCCAAAAGCCTCAGTCTCGCGCTTTGCACCACGTTTTCTCGCAATCTCAAAATCTGTATCTACAAAGATTTTGTAATCAAATAAATACTCAACGTCTTTTTTCAATAGAAATGTTCCATCTACTATGAGTACCATATTGGGTTGAGCCATTAACGGCTCATTATGTACAGGAATATCCGTTTTTAAATTATGAGAGATCGTTTCATACTGTAAATTCCCATTAGGTCCTAAAGGTTTTAATAACCTTTCTTTGAAAGCTGTATAATCGTGTGCATCTTCATAATACCCTCTTGCAGATTCTTTACCTTGTGTATAACGAATCACTTTTGAGTTATGAAAATCGTCAATGCTAGCGCACGTTACTGGTAACCCTCGTTTTTTTATTTCTTCCGCTAATTCGTTTGCAAATGTTGTTTTTCCTGATGCTGTAATACCGCTTACTCCAACTCTTGTTGGGTGCGTTAAATTTAACATTAAAATATGATTAGCAATTTCTTTTATACATTGTTTTCGGTTCATGATATTTCTCCCTTCATTTAGTTTACATAACAAAATTATAATTAACTTTTATGTCACTATTTGTCGGTAAGTCGATATCCTTTGTCGAATCGTTGATATATTGAAAAAATCGTTGATATATTTTAAGTCATGATAGATATATTTGAAAAATCGTTGATATATTATGATTGGCTTACTTCCCCTTAAACCCTCGATATAAAGCAGTCCGTAACTCTTGTTTGTATTCTTCAATTTCTGGCATATCGAGCTCTTCTGCCAGCCTGATAGCTAATTCAATATCATACGGTACTCGTACGAGTTGAATAGAAAAGCTCGCTGCTTCTTTTTCATTGTAAGTTCCTTCAAATATTAAATAGGAAGCTTGTGTTATTTCAAGTGGGTTTCCTACGCTACCGGCATTACATAACGTTTTCCCTCTGAAATTTTGAACGAACGCTTGGTGAACGTCACCGTAACAAACGACATCTGGTTTTCTTTCCCCTTCTATATTCTCTGTGAGCTCACTATTTTCGAACATACTAATACGCTCTTCTCTTGAGGCATGTGGTTGAATTCTTTCATATAAACTTCTCGGTGAAGCGTGGAACATACGGATCAGTTTGCCGCTCATAAAAAATTCGATTGAAAATGGTAAGCTTCTTAAATAGTCATTTTGTTCTTCCGATAATTGTTTTTGATGCCATTTTAACGTTTCAAATTCAGTCGGTTTTGTAATGAAATCATCCCAGTTCCCCATTACAACTCCTTCACATTCTTTACGAATGATTTCAATCACTTCGCTAGAATGAGGACCTTTTCCGACTAAATCTCCAAGACACACGACGCGCTCGATTCCTCTTAATTTAATATCTTGCAGTACAGATTCTAATGCTGGAATATTACCATGTATATCTGAAATTACCGCTATTTTATCCAAATGAATCCCTCCATTACTTATAGTTTATTATATCCTCATGTAGTGATTGATACCATTTTGGAATATAGGATGAAAAATGATTATGATCTTCTAAAATTCCGTTCAATCTTTCCTTCATATCATTTACTAAATGTGGCGTGCTTCGGTTTGTCCATACGATATCAGCTGGGAATGTCATTGCTGCATATAATGAGTACAGTTTCCAAAAATGAAGCGACGGTTCGCCTCCGCAATATCCGTGAACTTGTCCAACCGCAAATGGTTTACTTATTCTTGTAGTAAAAATCGCTACGTTATAAAAATCATGTATTGGATCACCAAAATCATATCCACCAAAATCGATAACGATAAACTCCTTATTATGAATCATACTATTTGCTGGATGGAAGTCATCGTGTAAAAAGGTAATAGGGCGATTTTTCAATAATTGTTTATGCTCCCCTACAAATCTTAATACTGGCTTCAAATCAAGGAAGTCTATTTCATAATTTGCTAACGCTTCTACGTATCTTTCGTATTTATTCCATCGAACTGTTTCCCATTTATTACTTGCACTTTCTCTTTCAATTGAGTGAATCCTCTTTAGTACTTCTCCTGCTTTTCTTCCTGCATGGTACTGTTCTTCCACGGATAGCTTCCCTAAACCTTCTTCACCATTTATACCTTGGATCCATTCAAATACTTGAACACATTTATTTATTTGTTCAAGTTTTATAAAATGAATTAACTTAGGCGTTGGAATATGTAATGACTCTAATTGTTTCATATACATATATTCTTCTTGTTTACGTTCAAAATGAACAGCATCACATACTTTCACAAAATATGTTACTCTGTTTTCTAATTCTATTTTATATTTCTCTTCATGTGAAAAACCTTTTGAAATAACTGTACACTTTACAATACGAGGCCATTCTAGTTTACTCTCTATCTCTCTAAGCATTTCCTTCACAACGTTCACCTCTATCAATATATGTACAAACTATGTAACACTTCATGCTCTCGTTTATTTTCACCTTTAAACTCCACTGCAAAAGGATTTTCGCCATTCTTATTCAGATGTTCTAGCACTAGCCCTTCTCCAATCGGCTCACAAAACTGCACATGAATATCTCCAAATACTACACTTTGACACTCGGCATTCCATTTTTCACTTTTCACAACTGAGCTTGTAGATAGCCCCATTACTTCTTTCCATTTCCGCACCGTTTCTCGAACGTTTTTCACTGCATAATGGATCGTTTCAATTTGTTGTACTTTATTTTTATGTTCCGTGATTGTTCCAATGTTACGTAAATCATTTCTTCTTTCTTCGTCCGTTTCATTCCATTGTATAAAGAAAGGTAATTTCGGTCCGTTCTCTTCTTGCTTTACAAATAACATTTTCCATTCTAAAAGGCGACCATCTTTTCTCATACGTTTCCCTTCAAATGGTCCTATCGTATGTAAACCGTGCTTACTAAACTTTACTGCTAGGTCTTCAATTGCATCTGTTCGAATTGCGATTTGCAGCATTCCTTCTCCGTCTTGTAATTTCACTACTGTTTCTTGTACTAATGGATTGTCTGCTTCTTTCGCTTTTTCTTCATGCTGCACTGCTAAAAATTCGATATATGATAAATCAAAATAACATAAACTATTCCAAGTACCCCAAGTAATATGCTCTCCACCTATTGCAGTATAAAATCCGTGCGCCTGCATTTGTTTTGCCGCTTCTTCCGGTGTACAATGTACGGCGTGTACTAGATGATCAAATCGCAACATGTCCTTCTCCCCTTTCTCTCCATCCTTTTATTGTATATTTTATTTTTCTTTCATTCAATTCAAAAAACTTTAAAACCCAGTTGATTTATACGATTAATATGTATTATAATGAAACAAATTTAATTATTGCTGATTGGAAAAACCAAAGGCACTTTTCTCATACGGGAAAAGTGCCTTTTTCATTTATTATTACAGGGGGATTATTTATGCAGAAATTAATTGTCTTTGCTATTATCGGATTTTTCGCTCAATTGATTGATGGGGCACTTGGAATGGCGTATGGGGTAACATCTACCTCACTATTATTAATGTTTGGTATCGCACCGGCTGTAGCTTCCGCTTCTGTTCATTTAGCTGAAGTCGTTACAACCGCCGCTTCCGGTGCATCTCATATCAAATTTGGAAACGTTGATAAATATACAGTTTCCAGACTTACATTACCTGGAGCAATTGGTGCATTTGTTGGGGCATGTTTTTTAAGTAATTTACCTGGCGATGTAATTAAACCGTACATTTCCGTTTTTTTATTTACTTTAGGGGTTTATATTTTATTACGATTCGTCCTTCAAAAACAAATTGTTGCTTCAAATAAGCGTATGTCTGCAAAACAACTTGTGCCGCTTGGTTTATTTGCTGGATTCGTTGATTCAACTGGTGGCGGTGGCTGGGGGCCGATTACGACACCCGTTCTTCTAGCAAGAGGAAATGAAGCTAGAAAAGTTATTGGATCTGTAGATACGAGTGAATTTCCTGTTTCACTCGCTGCAACAATTGGTTTCTTCATCTCACTTGGCTGGGAACAAGTAAGCTGGGTTTGGGTATTTGCCTTAATGCTTGGCGGTATTGTCGCAGCTCCAATTGCTGCATGGTTAGTTCGTATCGTTCCAGCACATTTACTTGGGGTATTAGTTGGTGGTCTTATTATCTTTACGAATATACGTACACTGCTGACTACATTTAAAGTGGATCCAACTATTATTTCACTTTCTTACGTGGCAGTTGGTCTTGTCGTTATTATTTCTATTTTCATTGCTGTTCGCAATCATTCCAAGCGTTCTAACGCATCGACAGCCGGATATCCGAATGATCAAAAACAAATGCTACCATAACGATAAAAATACCGCCCGATATACTTCGAGCGGTATTTTTTATTTTTCTATTTTCCAATTAATCATCGTTTCTGTAGCATTTACTCTCTTCATATGTAACTTTTCTAAAACACGAATCGAACTATAGTTATCTAGGAGTGTCTCTGCAATTATTGTTTCTACCTCTCCTGTTTTGAAAGCCCAATCGATTAGTTCTCTTACAGCTTCTGTTGCATAGCCCTGATTCCAATATTTCTCAATAAATCCATAGCCAATTTCTACTGTTTGCTTCTCGTTTGGTTTCCCTTTAAACCCAATATCACCTAAAAAGCTATCATCTTCTTTCCGAAGAACATACCACGCACCCCATGGTAATATAGCTGCATCTTGTTTTACATTCTTTACATGCCCTACAATATGCGGACCGCTATTGTATCCTTGCTCGTTAGCAATTTGAATCCTCTCTTCTGTACACGGCACTATATAGAGCCTTTCTGTTTCTAATTTCATATTGATTTCCCCTTTTCAATTAAACAATACCTCAATTTTACTAAAAATAAAAAGAATATTCATTCTATCCGTTAAATTTATACTTATTCTTTGAAACGAATTTAAGGAATAATCCTCTTTTGATAGTTATGTCGAATTATATTTTTCTGAATTTTCTTTTAATTTAGAGGGTTTTTCAATATTTTTTGCGAAACATTTGTATAACAATTTTTTCTTTGCTTATTGCTACATAATAGTAGGTTCGGGTGGAGTTTTGCAAGCGTTTCCTATACAATAACCGATATTTTTTGACTTTTCCTAACAAAATATCTTGCAATATATTCAGAAAGTCATTACAATTGCCATATATTAAAAATCTTAGCAATATATCAAATCCTCATCAATCCGATGAGGTAGAGGTTGCGACTTTTATGAGTAAAACGGACGAGACACAGAGAATGTCACCAACTCCGTTTGAAAGGAAAGGTTGCCGAAGTTTATATTTCTTCTCTGGAAATATGAGCTGGGGCTGTCTCCGAAAGGAACAGAACTGTCACGTTTACAAATTACCGTGTAAACGTGGGGTGCTATCTTAACGGAAGGGTATGATGGGGTGGTTATTTGTGAAACGTTCCGCCAAATTCCTTTGGCGGTTTTTTGTATTTTTCTCCCCCGCTCCTTCCTAACCTACAAGAAAAGGAGTGTTGAACATGAATAGCGCAACAAATCAATCTACCTCTAAAACGCAAACTACACAAGGACAAGGTGAATTAAAACGCGGATTAAAATCTCGTCACCTTACGATGATTTCTCTCGGTGGTACAATTGGTACCGGACTATTTCTTGCCAGCGGTGGTGTCATCCATACAGCTGGACCTGGTGGCGCATTAATTGCATACGCCGCAATTGGAATTATGGTTTATTTTTTAATGACAAGCTTAGCTGAACTTGCAGCTTACATGCCTGTTACTGGATCTTTTAGTACGTATGCAACAAAATTTGTTGATCCATCACTTGGCTTTGCACTTGGATGGAACTATTGGTATAACTGGGCAATTACGATTGCTGCTGAACTTGCAGCTGTAACATTAATTATGAAATTTTGGTTCCCAGATACTCCTTCTCTTATTTGGAGTGGATTATGTTTAGCTATTATTTTCCTTTTAAACTATTTATCTGTTAAAGGGTTTGGTGAATCTGAATATTGGTTCGCACTTATTAAAGTAGTTACTATTATTATCTTTTTAATTGTTGGTTTCATGATGATTTTCGGAATTATGGGCGGCGAAACTGTTGGATTTAAAAACTTCACAGTTGCAGATGCACCATTTAACAGCGGTATCATGGCAATTATCGGTGTATTTATGGCAGCTGGTTTCTCCTTCCAAGGAACTGAATTATTAGGAGTAGCTGCTGGTGAAACATCTGATCCAGAACGTAATATCCCAAAAGCAATTCGTTCAATCTTTTGGCGTATTCTTTTATTCTATATCCTTGCGATTCTCGTTATCGGTTTACTAATTCCTTATACAACTGAAAGCCTTGCTGCAAGTGATGTAACAGTAAGTCCGTTTACACTTATTTTTGAAAAAGCGGGCGTTGCCTTTGCTGCTTCTGTTATGAACGCTGTTATTTTAACTGCTGTACTATCTGCTGGTAACTCTGGTATGTATGCATCAACTCGTATGCTTTGGGACTTAGCTCGCCAAGGAAAAGCACCAAAGTTTCTTGGTAAATTAGATAGCCGCGGTGTACCTGTTAACGCATTAATCGTAACGTCAATTGTTGGTAGTATTGCTTTCATTGCTTCTTTATTCGGTGACGGTGTTGTATACATTTGGTTATTAAACGCATCTGGAATGTCTGGTTTTATCGCATGGGTCGGAATTGCAATTAGTCATTACCGTTTCCGTAAAGCATATATCGCACAAGGAAAAGATTTAAAAGACTTACCATATAGAGCAAAATGGTTCCCATTCGGTCCAATCTTCGCATTTACACTTTGTATCATCGTAATTTTAGGACAAAACTACGGCGCATTTATGGGTGAAGCAATTGATTGGAACGGTGTACTCGTTTCTTACATCGGTTTACCACTCTTCTTAGTACTATGGTTAGGTTATAAATTTACGAAAAAAACAAAAGTGATTCCACTTGATAAATGTGAACTAAAATAAAGTGAAACGAGCAAACAAATTTGTTTGCTCGTTTTTTGTTGCAAACCTCTTTCCTTTATTATTGCTCCTGTTTTTGCAATAATAAAGGAAATATAAATAAAGGTTGGGATACAATGAACATTCGTATTACTGATGAAGCAAAAGCAGCTATACGTAGATTAGAACGTGAAGATAAAAAGATCGTTCGCATTAGAGGAACAATGACGAACTCTTGTAGTATTTTCGTTGATGTCGATTTAATTTGGGATACATATAACGCAGATGATGTTGTATATGAAGATGTAGAGCTTATCGTACAAATGGATTCATTCACGAAAGAATACACTGGTGATACAGTGAAACTTGATTATAAGACGACAGGTTTTAGTATTACGACTCCGAGTGAGACTTTAGTTTATGGATTGTCGATTAAAAAATAAAAATTGTTTTCATTTGACCACCGAGGTGAAAAAATGGGTAAATATGTTCCGTTAAAATTTTTATTTAATGAAGAATTAGCAGAGAAAATAGCTGATTCTATTTGTAAACACGATCCTAATTTTTCTAAAAGAATCTTTGTAGATTCTGTAACATATAAAGTTGAAAATTTAGAGTTAAAACAACGTATTGAAGTAATAGCAGATGAATTACACAATGCTTTACAAAAAGATTTTAATGTAGCAATACATATATTACTGAAAACATTAGGACCAGAAAATACAACAGAAGTAGGCACATTCACAAACGGATATATGTACATGCCTATCGCAAAATACGTTGAAAAATATGGTCTGAACGATTTTGAAACCTCATTCAACACCATGTATGAAATAACGAAAAGGAATAACGCTGAATATGCCATTCGGCCTTTTCTTGAAACATACCATGAAGACACACTAGACATATTACAACAGTGAGTTCATGACCAAAACAGTTATCTCTATCAGTGTTTCAGTAGTTTGGAACAAAAGGCTGCTGGTACTAGAATGAGTTTGCTTAATTTCCCAGGCTTTCTAACGAAAGGAATGGGGATTGCGATTGTAGGTGGATTATTATCGATACATTTGCTAAACCGAAAATTACTACCTATGAATGCTAATTCTTTCACTCATTTGTATAGTAATTTACTATTACTTTTTGCAGGAATCATATTGATTAGCTGGTTGGTTACTATGAAAATGTATAAATGCTCCAGAAGAAATATATATCAAGTGAAAAGATTCATTTTTCAATAACTTTTTTGTTATATTTTTCAATCTAGTGACGTTTCTTACATCAAGATTAAACAACTATATTTTTAACCCCGATCTAAATTTAGATCGGGTTATACTTATTTGGACTTTTGAAATTAAATAACTTTATTATCATTTTACATATAAAAAATCAAAATTTAACAATTTACCCTATATGCATTATAAAAGGCTTGTCTAAAATAATGTATATGTCAAGAAAACTTGTCTGTAAGTTGAAATGTTGTAGAATCTAGAGTCCGAATATGCTTACGGTAGATCCTCCTAATCATACTCGCCTGCGTCGGATGGTCTCTAAACCCTTTATACCACGTATGATTGAGGACCTTCGTTCCCGTATTCAGCAACTTGCCGACGAATTGTTAGTTGCTGTACAAGAACAAGGAAAGATGGAAATTATTGCAGATTTTGCTTAACCACTACCCATTATTTTCATTTCAGAGGTGCTTGGGATTCCCGCCACTGATCGAAACCAGTTCCGCAAATAGACAAAAAACTCATGGACACCTCTGTGGAACCTATTCAGGGAACTGAAGTTAAAACAACACTTAAAAGTTTATTCATTACATTGAGACATTACTTAACGAAAAGCGTCTAAATCCTGATTCTGATTTGATAAACGATCTCATTCAAACAAGAGAGCAAGAAAACAAGTTGAATAAGAACGAGCTTCTTTCGACAATTTGGCTATTCATCATCGCTGGACATGAAACGACAGTTAATTACATAGAGAAGTCAACGTCTTTTTTATTTTAGGGGAACTTGTTTTGTTAATTTGATATTTACAGTTAAGTTAAGTTAAGTGACATTTGATTCTCATAATCCGTATTATCTGAAGTTAATAAAGTCTATTACACTCTCTTCTTTAGGAACGTTTCCATAATATCTTTCTTAAATTTTTCATAATCAAACTGAAAAGCTACATTATGCGTTTTATAGCCTGGATTAGTAACAAAACGAAAATCTGCAATGCTTTGACCAAATCCTTCTCCTTGATCAGGGATTACTTTAATAGGTACTCTTGAAAGACTAACAGCGTCTTGATTTAGCAAATACCAAACTGTTACAAAATCATGCATAGGACTTCCACTTATACCAGGATTAGACTTGGAGTAGAAATTATAATAATAATCTAACATAGGTTTGATGATGAGTCCTGCAAGATCCTGTGTACTCCGATGAAATGCATCAATTTGCTGGACCATTTCGGGTGTAACAATCGCGTGTTGAGTCACATTTAAAGGAATAATCGTCAAGTTCTTTGCATGCTGCAGAATTAAGTTTGCTGCATACGGGTCTGCGTAAAAATTAGCTTCAGCCACAGCAGTTACGTTACCTGGATAGAAAAAAGCTCCCCCCATGCAAATGCATTCTCTTACATTTCGCATTGTTTCTAAATTTAATACAAAAGTCGTAGCTAGCGAAGAAAGTCTTCCTAAATTGATAATTGTAAGATCTTCTAAATTTGATTCTATAATTTGATAAATATCATTTAAAGGATAAACTGGATATGAAATTTCAGGTGGAATAATAGGTCCTAATCCAACTTTTCCATGTACCTCAGGGAAATACTGAATCACTATACCTGTCAACGGTACAGAAGCACCAAGGAATACAGGTATTTCTTCTCTTCCCGCAATGTACTTTAAATAGTTAATATTTCTTATTACATCTTCTCTTGATACATTTCCATAATCGGCCACAATTCCTACAAGTTGAATGTCTTTACGAAAAAAGGTGTACAGTATAGCAAACGCATCATCAATCCCTAAATCTGTAAACAGGAGAACCTTTTTTTGCATATCTCTTCCTCCAAAATTTATAGAATTCTACTTTCACCAATGATGCAGTGATTAGAATACGCTTTTATATATATTTTTTATGTATTCTTAAAGAGTGGATTCTATTCACTTGAAATAGTTTTGCTTATCTAAATCTGATATTATATTCAAGCACAAAATACATAAGGGTATTAGAGATATGGAAAAATCTGTTGTTATTGAGGAATTTACATCGGATTGGGCACTACAATTAGGGCTCACCATATCAAAAACGAAAATTGTACGTTTAGACACAAAATTAACATATTTTGATTAGCTCCCTGTACGTTAAGGAATTAGTTTCTATATTTGAGGAGATGTATGTGACAGGTGTATATTTAGGGGAATCTAATATTCACCATTCAAATATGATAGAATAGAAGTATATCCAAAACGGAGGAATAACAAATGAACTCAAACACAAAACAGTTTATTTATGATATCCAGCAAAGAAAGAACAATTATATAGAAAATGCTCTAATAGCAATACA
Source organism: Bacillus cereus group sp. BfR-BA-01382 (assembly GCF_022663475.1). Taxonomy (NCBI): domain Bacteria; kingdom Bacillati; phylum Bacillota; class Bacilli; order Caryophanales; family Bacillaceae; genus Bacillus; species Bacillus cereus group sp. BfR-BA-01382. The sequence goes on along the minus strand of NZ_JAKUFQ010000002.1, from coordinate 158,695 downwards.
ACACCCTAAAAAAGAGCAATCTGAACAGGTCATTCAAAATATAGTAGAGAAGATGGATATGATGATTAGTCTAGTTACTACGTACATGAGGATTGAATCTGGATCTATGGAAGAATTAAAAGAACTTCAGAAAGAAATTATCCATGCTCAAGCATATATCCAAAAACGAAAATTTGAAGAAACACAGAGATAAAACCCTGTGTTTTTATTTGATTTATAATGCTAATCTATTATAAATCAAATTACATGTGATTATTGTTTTGGCATAATCCATACAATTTGTTGAATGCGTACAATATATGGCACCGTATCTTCAATGAGCAAATGATCTAGTTTCACATCCTTTAATTTACCTCTTATATTGCCTCTTACAGTTTCAATAACCACATGTTTACCAATTACTGATTGTAATGTCTGATATACATAGGGATTAGGCACACTTACCATATTTTGTTTACTAAAGTCATTTCCCTCCAAATAACTCATTCTATAAAACTCCTTTCTAACTTGCATTCTTTCTACTAATATATGATATAAATCTTATAAATATGCTAGAAGGATAATTCATTATATGGACGGAAATAACATTTTAATAGGGTACGGTTTCTATTTCTACATTGCTAAAAAAATGATTTATATAAAGTTACTTTTACTAGTTAATAGGAGATGATAAAGGGATATTTTGAATATACATCTAGGTTGTTCCTTTCTGGTTATGTATCATTTTAAATACGCCCTTTATTAGAATAGTGCTCATACTTTTTTTGAGATTCTTTCGTAATACGTGCGTTAAGTAAAATTGCTAACAATAAAAACACTCCATATTTTCCGCCTGTAGCTCCTATGATAATCACACTACTACAAACAAGTACAATTAATAGGATAAACGAAACTAAATAAATACGATCATAATTCTTTGACATCTTCTCGTATTTTATGCGTTCTTTCCTTGCATCCATTTTAATTCCTCCTTTAGATGATCCATTTCACTCTCAGATAAATCTCGGCCTTAAAAAGGAAACAATCTATCGTTTTAAATAATTAGTTTGTTTTTTTATCAACTAATTTATATAACGTAAAAAGAAATCCTACCAATATTAAGCTTTCCACCATGATAATCTCCATCCTCTCCTTCCTTTTAACCCCAACACATCAGATAAAAGTTATGTATATCCCATATTAGCTGCAGCAAGCAAAAAGGATCCCCCTTTTCTTAAAGGCTGATCCTTTTCTCCTTGCATGCAACTATTTTTACCTATTCTTGATTAATTAGAATAATAGCTGGTCCATCTACACGAATTCCACCAACTTCGATTTTTTCATAAGGCTCAACTGTAATAGAAATAATCCCTTCTCGCTTCTTTAATTCATTACTTAATTCTTTTGTTAACATTTTTTTCATGTGCGGACTCCTTCTTACTGCTTAATTTACTATTGTTATGTAAATAAAATAAAAAATGGTTTCTTGGTCTGGAAACCATTTTTTGTAGTTTACCATATGGTGTTACCAGTTCGTTTATCAATTTTACGTAAAGAAGATAAACAATTACTATTCACTGTCTCAGTAGATGTAAGGAACTCTTAAAGCTGGCGGTGAGATTGATTGTTTTTTCTTCTAGAAATAATGACTTAGATAGTATATTACCTAAAACAATGAAAGCCCTACCTCTCTTTCATCCTTACGGCTCCTTGTCCGTGCCAGTGTGAATCAGGATTGCAAAAATCAAGTGACTATTTAATCGAGTTATTTAATGAAACTTCGAATGTTCGTAAAATAAATTTAAAAATAAAAATGGATTAGATTGAAGTAATAACAAAAGAGGTTTCTACTCTAAAAGTGAGTTGAAGAAATTGAATGTCTTTGAAATGATTTACTTTTAATACTCATCATATTCTCGAAAAATTCAGGATGTTTTCGGGAGATATAATACATTATCTATAATAAACCTTAACAGAAACTTTTTATTTGATTTTCAGTGATTCCTTTAATTAATTCTAGTTCACTGACCAAAAACTTATATGCATCATCCAACAATTTTTTTTCACTTGTATTCAGTGTTTTTTCTTTCTTCATACGCATTAAATCGCGTACAACTTCAGCACCTTCTTGTATTTCACCCGTTTTTATTTTGTCCGTGTTCACTTTATGCCTTTGTTTCCACGGCAGTAATTTACATGATTTTTCATGCTGAAAAATGTGTATAATGTGTTTTAATGCAAGTATATCAGTAACTGGGCGTATATTCGAATTCAATATTTTACCCGTAGGAATCATGACTTGCATATTACTGATTGACATTTTGATGACATAATACTGTTGTTTTTCCCCTGAGAATTCTTTTTCTTCTATGGCTTCAATTATACCTGCTCCGTGCATTGGATAAACAATGTTATCGCCAATTTGAAACATATAATCCACCTCCATATGTGGTAACCTTTTCAAGCTTAACACATATGTTGTTTTTTATCAAAAATTTAATAATATCACAAGTTCATTTTAGGTGTCAATTACTTTTTTCTTCAAAAGTTAAATCAAGTAAAACAGCCGTAAAATACCAAAGAGCGTTCGAGATTTCCAATAAAAGAAAAGGGAATCCATACGCGTATATCCTGAAATCTCCACCCATTAACGTAGATCAATTTCCCCTTGAAAACGGCCAAATCGATCCCGTATTTTTTTCAATCTTATATGATACTCCAAAATCTCAATTCTTGCTTTTTCTGCTAGAGGGGCAATTGGTCGTAAATCTTTTAACCCCCAATACTCAACCACTACATCAAGTACTTGATCAAAATATTGTAGTGGGCCATAGTTTGCTTCTTTTGCAATCACAGCCATTCTATTTTCAAAATCAGGCATGACGGCACCTGGCATTTTAAAATTCCTAATCACATTGGCAATATGGTAGCAATAATTTGGTTCCAATTCTAAATGTGTTCGAATAACGTTTCGATAAAACGCATAATGAAGTGTTTCATCTTTTGCAAGACGGCGTAATAATGTAGCAAGATCTGGATCATGCTTACTTGCCACCTTAGCTACATTATTGTAAAACACCATTGTTGCAAGTTCTTGTAGCGTCGTATATGTCATGGCTTCGATTGGTGTATGAAAATCAGGCTCAAATCCACACTCAACGACTGATTTTCTTAATTCATGTATACGTTTAGGGTTTACACTTCGAGTGAGTAGTAAATATGTCTCTAATAAATTCGAATGTTGATCCTCTTCTGAGGTCCAAGTATGAATAAAGTCTGTAATAACAGAAAGGGAACCTTTAAAAGTCGCAGATAAATACGTTGTAAACCATGGTAAATTCACTTCTGTTAATAAAGCTGTTTCAATGGCCGTAATTACACCAGAAGGGAGAGTAACTTGACTTTCATCCCAAGGAACTCTTTTAAAGTCCATTCCCTTATCCCATGGTAAAAACTCATGATAAGCCCAGTCTATCTTCTGCGCTCTTATTTTATGTTGTTCATACAGTTCTTTTAAACGTGGTTCTAATCGAAAATCTAAATCATTTGTTAACATTTAAGTGCCCCCTTTTTCTTACCATGGATATTCATCCTATTTTTATCCTTAAAAATTTTCTACAAATAAATATTACTTTCCTTTTTTAAAGTCAAACAAAACAAATTTGTAACAAAATTTTTTAAGAGCACTATATTTTTATAGGATTTTTTTATTAAAAGGAGGACCGTTACATCTATTTTCTTTTTTATAAAATAGATACTGAAACATACAATATGTTAGTTAGCCTAAATAATAGCTTTGACAAGTGCCAACCCAATTCCATTCGAGCCAAGCTTTTTAGAACTACTTGATTTATAGAATCGTTCAAAAATATGAGGTAATTCTTCAGCTAAAATTCCCTCTCCAAAATCTTGGATCACTAGTTCGATATAGATTGGAGAATTTTTGACCTGAATCATTATGTTACCACCTGGTTTAGAATGTTCTATTGCATTCTTCAACAGGTTTAACAAAGCTTCCTCCATCTATATTTTTTCGTGAATAACGATTATTTCTCTCGGTGCATTCCAATTAATATATTTTTATCACTTATCATGCTTTCCAAGCGATTTAGAACTTCCTTAGTCATATCTACTAAATTCCCTAGCTCTTGATCAAAGGATTTCCACTTATTTATCCCGAATATATAAATAACCATTCTCACAAGGAGCGAATTTATATGAATCTATTCGAACATGAAACATAAAACTGCTTCATTTTAATAAGAGGTCCTCCCTTTTTCTTTTCTCATCATATTATCCATTAAAAAATAGGAGGACAAATTTATGAAACGTGATCCATTATTTTTAACTTTATTAGAAAGTGCAAATACAAACTTTAGTGGCTGGGATTTTTCTTTCATTTCAGAAACGGGTCGAATGAAGAGCGAGCCATTATCGTGGTCGTACGGCAGTACTGCTTTTCAGCTTATGCAACGTGCAGAATCAATGCTCGATATGGGTACTGGTGGCGGAGAGTTTTTATCTATGTTACAACCGTTCCCGTCAACTACATTCGCTACTGAGGGCTACGCTCCAAACGTGCCAATTGCTCAGAAGAAATTAGAACCTTTAGGGGTTACAGTTGTGGCAGTAAGTGATGATACTGCTTTACCATTTCAAAATGAACAGTTTGATTTCATTCTGAATCAACATGAATCCTATTCTGCTTCTGAGGTAAATAGAATACTTTCTCCTAATGGAATATTTCTTACACAACAAGTTGGCGGTCTTGATTGCGTTGAACTTAATGAACAATTGGGTATGCCTCTAAATAGTGAGTTTGCAAATTGGTCTCTCGAAACTGCATGCAGTGAGTTAAACCAAAATGGATTTACTATTTTAGAAGCAAAAGAAGAATTCCCTTTCCAACGTTTTTATGATATTGGCGCTATCATCTATTATTTAAAAGCAATTCCGTGGCAAATTCCTGATTTTACTGTCGAAAAGTACTTTGAGGAGTTATATCGTATACATGAGATTATTTCGCAAAAAGGATATTTAGATGTGAATCAACATCGATTTATAATTAAGGCGATTCGTAGCTAACAAAAAGAGGTAGCAAAGCCACCTCCTTTTTTGTTCCGTTTACGTATATTCTCTACTCTTTCACCATAAGAAAAGTTATATCATGCATATTACAATTATGGCCAATAAATTGTATTTCTGAAACATATAATCACCTCGCATATATAATGAGAGCAAAAACGTGATTTTTCACTATCCTCTTCTATTGAGAAATGAGTTGTTTTTCATATCGCTTATTCGCATCATCTTCTGTCAAACATGCAGTTGTGTAATGAATAATATTCCGGTTATCATACGTGAATATATGTTTTAACTTATTTTCTTCTGTTAATACTGTCGGTAAGTATTTTGGTAAATTGCTAACAACACCTCTATTATCACCATCTAATATCCAATCAATTTCTTTCCATTCTAATAATCCTTCAGCCGTACGAAATGGTGTATTCATTTGCATTCCATCTGGCAAATCAGCAACGAACACATACATTCCTTCACTAGCCTGGGGCTCATCTTTACCTTTAAAACCAACAGTCCCTTTATACATTACACTTGAAAGTTCTATACCCGTTTCCTCAAACGTTTCTCTAATTATTCCTTCGTATGGCGTTTCATTATCTTCTATTTTTCCTCCAACACCATTCCACATCCCCATATTCGGCTTTTTATTTCTATTTAATAGCAGTATTTTATCGCTTTTTCTAATAAAACAAATTGTGTATTTGTACATACAATCATTTCCTTTCATTTTCCACATGAGTTATTTGGCTTATTTTCAAGTAAAAACACTCGCCTTACAATTCCTTACTACATAATATATAGTACAACTTTCATGCGTAAACACTTTACGTCAAACGAGAGAATCCTTTTTAGAAAGGAGAATTTAAAATCGATAATATAAGCAATGAATTTCTAAACCAATATTACAACAGCCTCGTGTGGTTAAACGATACACACTGGTTCGGAGTTCCAATCTGTAAACTTCCCTCTGACCTCTTTTTGTATCAAGAAATTATTTATGAATTAAAGCCCGATTTAATTATTGAATGCGGGACTTTTCACGGTGGTAGTGCACTGTATTTAGCTTCTATGTTAGATTTAATTGGAAAAGGTCACGTACTTACTATCGATATAACTCCGCAGCCAAATCGGCCATCACATAATCGGATTACGTATTTAACAGCCTCTTCTGTTTCTGTGCAGGCCGTCCAAACAATAGTAAGCATGCGCAAACCTGATGATGTGGTTTTAGTTATTTTAGATTCTGATCATAGTAAAGAGCATGTATCCAAAGAACTATTACTATATAAATCTATCGTCACTACTGGCAGTTATATGATTGTAGAAGATACCTCCATTAATGGAAATCCGCTTCTTCCCGATTGGGGTCCTGGTCCGATGGAGGCTGTGGATGAGTTTTTAACTAAAAATAATAACTTCATAATCGACGAGTCTAAACATAAATTTTTCATATCATTTAATCCAAAAGGTTTTTTAAAGAAAATAAAGTGAAACTTTAATAAGTGGGGTTTTGCTTCTCCCCCACTTATTCTATCATTTTCATTTTTGAAAAAGGATAATATACGAATTCCACCTTGCCAATTATGTTATCTTCTTCAATATATCCTAAGCCATTTCGACTATCTCTACTTACTTCGCGGTTATCTCCCATTACAAATAACTTATTTGGCGGAATTTTTGTCTTTTGAAAGTTATAAAACACTTGTGTGTTGTTAAATAAATCTTTGTTCGTATATGGTTCTTCTTGCTTTTTATCGTTCACATATACCTTTCCGTTCGTTATGTTAATTACATCACCCGGAAGCCCTATTACACGTTTCACATAATATTTCGATTCATCCGCTTCCTTTATAATGACAATTTCTCCGCGTTGTAAATTAGAAAGACGTACTACTGCTTTATTTACAAATACGTAATCTGCTTCATATAAAGTCGGCTGCATCGATTCCCCTTCCACTTTACATAAAGTAAAAGAATGGTAGCCTATTACCATCACCAATATAAATAGTATGTACTTTCCCCAGCCTCTCTTAATTTCCTTTTTCATATCCATTCCCACCTTATAAAGCGCTTTTTAACTCAAAAAATATATCACTGCACAATATGTTTCCATGCAGTGATACTATTTTTACTGTGCCTTGTTCGGTTGTTCTACTGGAATTGAATTTGTATTTGATCTATTTGTTTTTAATTCAAAATACGCATCCAAAATCTCTTTACCAATCGCAGAATTAATTCCTGATTTATCATCATTCACCCATGGTACAACAACTGAAAAAGCTACTTCCGGATCAGCATCATATGGTGCATAACCGGCAAGAGTTAAATTATAACATTTTTTTCGGTTGTTATTCTCATCTCTTCCAATATCACTTTCTCCACCATATACCGTCTCAGCTGTTCCTGTTTTTCCCGCTGGTTTATATGGTAAACCTTTAAACGTTCCGGTACCTGTTCCGTCAGCTTCTTGAAAAACTCTTCTAAACCCTTCTTTTACATGATTAATGTACGAAGTGTCCATATCCACTCGATTTAATACAACTGGTTCAATCGACCGAACGACTTTTCCTACATCCTCTGGTCTATTCGGTTGCTCTCTAACTTCTTGTACAATTTGTGGTTTCATTCGGTAACCGCCATTTGCAATTGTGGAAATATATTGCGCAAGCTGAAGCGGCGTGTATGTATCATACTGTCCAATCGCGTAATCAAGTAAAAATCCGGGTATGTTATCAGTTCTACCTACTTGACCGATTGCTTCATTTGGCAGATCAATACCAGTCGACACACCTAGGCCAAATTGTCTAAAATAGTAGCGCATTTTATTAAATGTTTCTTGTTTAATATCTAATGGATTATTTGAGACATAATTAATGCCTGCCATTTTTAAAGCTGTATTAAACATATAAACGTTCGATGAAACTTGTAAAGCTCTTAAATCATCAATATCCCCAAATTCTTTCCACGATTTCTTCGGCTTAGAACTTCCTTTAAAATACATTGGTGCATCAAAGAAATGTGTATATGGCTTAATCGCTTCTGTTTGATATCCAGCTAATAAAGTAGCACCTTTTACAGTTGATCCTAACTCATAAGAACTTGTCATCGTTCCTAATGCATAATCTTCTATTTGCATACCGCCATCTTTATTTACAATTTTCTTTCCTGCCATTGATAAAATTTGACCGTTTTTCGGATTCATCATTACTACGAACGCACGATCCATCATCGGCTCTGCAGCATGAAAAGCTCGTAAATTCTTTTCAAGGCTTCCCTCTACTTTTTTCTGTAAATCCATATCGACTGTTAACATTAAGTTATTTCCACTTTTTCCTTCGGTCACTTTTTCTGTTCGAACAATTTTCCCTGCTTTATCCATAATATTTTTAGACTGTTCTTTCGTTCCATGTAGTGCATCTTCGTATTGTTTTTCAATGTAACTTTTACCAATACGATCGTTTCGATTATAATCACGAACTAAATAATAATCTAATTGTTCTCTTGGCAACCCTTCATTTTCATTAGAAACGCTACCTAGTATAGAGCGCAGTATTTTATCATTTGGGTATTCTCGTTCCCAATCTACTGTCGTATCTACCCCCGGTAAACTTGCCAATCTTTCACTAACGACAGCATATTCATTTTGACTTACATCTTTTTTAACGATTTGCGGTGTCATTTTATATCCTGCATTCATTTTGCTTTTAATTACTAATACTTCTATATCTTCCTTTGAAAGCTCATTTAATTCTTCTTGTGTAATTCTTTCCCGGCGCAGTTCTTCTACTTTTTTATCTAATTCTTTTCCTTCTATTTCTTGCTTTCTAAATTTACTCTCATCTTCTTTCGTTACTTTCGCTGCTGCCCGCTTTTCATTTAACTGCATCCAAAAATCTTTCTTATCTGTCTCTGTTAACTTATCCATGTCCTCTTGCGACATTTCAATCAGCTTGGCTAAATCTCTTGCTACTTGTAAAACTTCTTTCGAGTCTACTCCTCTCATTTTCGTATATGTAACGGTTCGCAATGGTTTATTATTTACAATAACGTGACCTTGCCGATCAAACATTTTCCCTCTAGGAACGGGAGTGCTTACCGTTACATCTTCCTTTTTGTTTACTTCATTTCTATACGTTTCTCCATCAATGATTTGTACTTTACCTAATTGAATTATAATAGCTGAAAATAAAAGAAAGACAATAAAAAATAGTACATTTAACCGAAAAGGAATATGAGTCTTTTTCTTTTTCGATTGTTTCTTCTGCTCCTTTTTCTGTCTCATTTCGCTCCCTCGCTTCATTCTATTAACATTTCTACGCAAAATCATTATGTATCAAATTTATTTATATGATATATATAGAATTTTATATTAATTACAAAAGAAATAAAAGATTTAATTTTCAGTTTTTTAATTAATTATCCTATTTATTACCATTCCCTTAATGCACAATAACATGAATATTATTCTAAAAGAAAAATGGGGCAAATTGATTTTTATAAATTATAGAGATGTGGTTACTACATTATCAAAATGTTTTCATATGGCTTAAAACAGTGATTACTCAAATAAAAAACTGAGGCGGATACCTCAGTTTTTTCGATAACTTATTTCATTGAAGATAATCCTTCAACAAATTCACCAATTTTATTTTGAAAAACATAATCAAAGTTATATTCCTGTTCTGTTAACTCTTCATTTACTAAAATAGTTGTTGCCCCTACTTCTCTTTTTGCGATTTCCGGGAATGAAGCGACGGGTTGTACTTTTAATGACGTTCCCATAACAATAAGCACATCTGTTTCATATAAACGTTTTATCGCATTTTGATATTGCGGCAATGTATCTCCGTATAAAACAACATCTGGATTTAAAATGAAATTACACTTCTCGCAGCGAGGCACTTCATGATCAATCATATACTGCAAATCATATCCCGCTTTACACTTCGGACAATGTGCTGTTTGAAGTGTTCCATGTAAATCAATGACATGCTTACTACCGCCTAATTGATGTAAACCGTCAATATTTTGCGTTAAAATCGTAATATCTTTCCCTTGTTCTTCTAATTCAGCTAAAAAGCAATGGCCACGATTTGGTTTATATTGATGAAACGTATTAATTTGAAATATTTCTTTATAATGCTTCCAAAATTCTTTCGGATTTCTATTATAATATCCCCTTGATAAATACATCTCCACATTCGCATCAGCATACAATCCATTTGCTGAGCGGAAATCTGGAATACCGCTTTCCGTACTTGCTCCTGCACCTGTTAACACTGTAATTTTCTTCGCTTTTTCTAAAATTGAACGTACTTCTTCAAATTGTTGCACAAAAATCACCTCTATGTATTTTCCTATACTTATTATACCAGTTGTTTACAGGAGGTGTTGTATGATTCGATTTATTTAATGCGTCGCACCCCCAACCTCTACAATATCTACTTCAACTGTTGTCGTTACCTCAACTGCCAATTCGATCCCTTTACGAATAGTAGAAAGTGACATACTCGGTTGCCCTGGATATTTACTCGCTTGTTCTGGTAAGAACGGAATATGAATAAATCCGCCTTTTATTTTCTTATCACGCTTCTCTAGTTCATGCATGAGACCGTAGAATAAATGATTACAAACGAATGTACCTGCTGTTTGTGAAACGAAAGCTGGTATACCTTCTTCTTGCAGTCTTTTTACGATTGCTTTCATCGGAAGTGTAGACCAATAAGCAGCTGGTCCTTCTTCTGCAACTGGCACATCTATGGGCTGATTCCCTTCATTGTCAGCAATTCTTGCATCATCAACGTTAATTGCGACACGCTCTATCGTAATATCTGGTCTGCCCCCAGCTTGTCCGATACATATAATCATTTCAGGGTTTAGTTCTTCTATATATTCTTTTAATACTTTTATTGATTTATGAAATACCGTTGGGACTTGTTTGCTAATAATCGTGTACTCTCCAATTGTTTTTTCATGCAAACTTTTTGCTACTTCCCAAGCTGGGTTGATGCTTTCTCCGCCAAACGGATCAAATCCTGTTAATAATACTGTTTTCATAGTTTTCCCTCCTAATTAGAAACGATATACAAGGCCGTACATAATAAACATATTGATAATAAAGATTGAAAGAGCAATTGGTACTTGTGCTTTAATAACTGCATTTTTATCCTTTAGTTCTAAAAGCATCGCCGGAACGATATTAAAGTTTGCTGCCATTGGCGTAAGTAGCGTTCCGCAATATCCAGCAAACATACCGAGTGCTGCCATAATTGCTGGATTCCCACCGTGCATTTGAACAATTAAAGGTAAACCAATTCCGCCAGTAATAACGGCAAACGCTGCGAATGCATTTCCCATTACGACTGTGAAAAGCATCATTCCTAAACAATACGCCATAACAGCAACGAACGGATACTCTGTCGGTAACACTTGTCCGACTAAATCTGAAACAACTTGTCCAACGCCAGACTTCGCGAATATACCGCCAAGTGCTGCTAACATTTGTGGTAAAATTACAGCCCAGCCGACAGCTTGTAATAGTCTGCTTCCTTCTTGTACAGGCGTTGTTATTTTTGATTTTGTAATACGCATCGCCGCAACGAATGCGAGTAATGCACCAAGCGCTAATGCAACTAATGTTACTTTATCTGGATCAACAAGAGAGACATTTCCCCATTTAATTTTCCCTAAGGTCAACGTACCGATAATTGTAAAAATAGGAATTAATAGTGCAGGCATAAAAATTTTATTTTTTAATTTCTCAGCATGTTTTACACGCTCTTGTACTGGAACTTCTTTTTCCTCTGATTTTGTTACTTTATTTAGCGAGGCTAAAACGACCATAGCGAGCACGATACAGCCAACGTAAAACGAAGGAATTACATTTCCGAATAAAAATGTAACTGCAAACAATGCCCAAAATAAACTAGAACCGAATCTGTTGGGATGTTCACGATCGAATGCGATACGAACAGCGATAAAAGCAACGATTATCCCTAATACATAATAGATTGTATCCATTGTGATGATGTTCATATTAGATTGCCTCCTTCTCTTCTTTTCCTTCTGCCTTCATTGTTTTCTCTATATATTTATCAAACCTTCTAAATCTAATCCAGCTTACAATAAGTGCAGATATTGCAGTTGGAATGCCCCAAAGTGCCATATCCCATACACCCACATGCATACCTACTGAATCGAAGAACCCTTTCATTAATAAAATAGCACCAGTTGCGATGAAAATATCTTCTCCGAAAAACCAAGCTGTATTTTCCGCAGCAGCTGCGTTTGCTTTAATCTTTTCTCTTAATTTTTCAGGAAGTTTACCGTATTTACCTTGCGCGGCCCCTTCTGCCATCGGTGCAACGAGCGGTCTTACCGTTTGTGCATGCCCACCAATATTAAGCCCTAGTGCTGCTGACGATTCTCTTATCGTAAAATATGACATTAATACTCTTCCAGTTGTTGCTCCTTTTGATTTCGTTATAAGTGCTTCTGCTCTTTCTTTTAAACCGTAACGCTCTAAAATTCCGATTACCGGTAAAGTTAATATAATTGGCATAGACATATATCTATTTTCTATGAAAAATTTACCGAACATGCTGATCACATCATAAAAACTTAATCCTGAAACCATCCCCGTAACAATACCTGCAACCATAACTACTAAAAGTGTATTTAATCTAAATAAAAAGCCCACTGCAACAAGTAGTATTCCGATTAATTTAATCATCCCAGCACTTCCCCCTATTTTTTATTTCGGTGCACAAATAGAAATACCATTACGTTCGAATATTCTGTATATTTTTCCCGCAAATTGTACTGCTTTTTCTCCATCACCGTGTAAACAAATCGTCTGCGCCTGAACTGCTACTTCCTCTCCATTGACCGAATTTACATAGCCTTCTTTCACCATTTGAAGCACTTGCTTTATCGCTTCGTCTTCATTTTTTATAAGTGCATTTTCTTCTGTACGGCTCGTTAACGTTCCATCTTGCTTATATGTACGATCCGCAAACGCTTCTTGTACGAGAGTTACATTGTATTTTTCTGCAGCCTGTATAAACGCCTCGCTATTTGCTAATCCGTAAAGCGATAGACTCGGATTCATATGATAAATTGCCTTAGCGATTGCATCTGCAATTTTCGAATCCGTTGCCGCCATATTATATAAGGCACCATGCGGCTTTACATGCTGCATTTTCCCGCCTGCCGCTTTTACAAATGCGTCTAATGCGCCGATTTGATATAAAACATAATCGTATACTTCACTTGCTGAAACATTCATGTTTCTTCTACCGAATCCAATTAAATCAGGAAATCCAGGATGCGCCCCTATCGCTACGTTATGCTCCAAAGCTTTTTCAACAGTTTGCCGCATAACAGACGGATCACCCGCATGAAAACCGCAAGCAACGTTTATAGAGGAAACGAACGGAAGAATTTCATCATCATTCCCCATTTTATAAGCTCCAAAACTTTCTCCTAAATCACAGTTTAAATCGATTGTAGTCACAATGTATCCCTCCTAATTTCAGCTTCGTAAAGCGATAAATTTCTTTAATAGATTTATATTTACTTCTTGTTCTATGTACAATTGTTCCGCTTCTTCAAGCGTAATTTCCTCAAAAGAAACATAGTCCCCCGGCTTTAGCTGGGCAAGAAGAGGTAAATCTACAGAAATGATATTTCCCATTCTCGGATAGCCACCTGTCGTTTGCCTATCTGCCATTAATATAATTGGCTGTCCACCATTTGGAACTTGAATGGTTCCAAATGTAACAGGACTCGATAAAACCTCTTTTTCTTCAATCCTATTTAAAACTTCTCCCTCAATCCTATAGCCCATGCGGTCAGCATAATTAGATACTTTATACTCTTTCGTAAAAAATGCCTTTCTACTTTCTTCTGTAAATTGATCATATTCAAAGTCAGTTATGACACGAAGCTTAGGATGTTTCTTATACTTTGATAGTACGCTGTTGTTAATTGCCCATTTCGTTTTTATTCTCCCATCTTTTTGTAAGTCTTGAATGAAACGATTCGCCATTTCTGGTTGTGCACCAATTTGGAAGTAGTCACCCTTGTTGAGCATTCTTCCTTCTATACCGCCAATCGCAGCACGTATGTACGTACTTTTACTTCCCATAGTACGATCAATATGGATGCCACCCGCAAAAGTCACATACGCTCTGCAACCACTTTTCACTTTTCCAAAACAAAGCATACTACCTTCTTCCGCTAAAATGGGACGCCATAACGGGATACGTTCTCCATTCAATAACGGTTCCATATCTGCTCCGCCAATCGCAAGTAAAGTCGTTTTCTTTATTAACAATTTAGGTCCCATAATCGTCATTTCGAGTCCCGCTTCATTCTCTTCATTGCCAACTAACATATTGATCATTCGAAGTGCACTTTGATCCATCGCCCCGCCAACGGGTACACCGTATTGTTGATAATGAGATCGCCCTAAATCTTGGACTGTTGTAAACATTCCTGCATGCAAAACTTCTACATCCATTCTTTAGCCCCCTCAAATGATACGTACTCTTCCTTCGTTATTGGGATAAATCGTAAATACATACCACTTTGAATATATGTTGGTATTTCTTCTTCTGGATTAAATAATGAAATAGGAGTTCGGCCGATAATATTCCATCCTCCTGGTGTTTCAAGCGGATAAATACCTGTTTGATTTCCGCCAATACCTACTGAACCAGGAGAGATTTGTAACCGTGGCGTTTCTTTTCTAGGTGTTTCTAATTCTTTTGATAGTCCTCCTAAATACGGGAACCCTGGTGTAAAACCTAGCATATATACAAAATATGTAGTTTCACTATGTATTCGAATCACATCTTCTACTTGTAAACCTTTATAATGCGCAACCTCTTCTAAATCAGGTCCATATTCTCCCCCGTAGCACACTGGTATAGAAATATGTTTCACATCCTGTTTTACTTCTTCTTTATAAGAATCACACAGCTCCTTTATATACTGGTGAACGTAATCATATGGCCTTTCATTTCTCTCATTTCTCTTCCATACTTCGTATACATTGTAGTAAACAGCTAATGAAGTAAACGACGGAACGCACTCAATCATTCCTGCAAACGGATGTTGCTGCAGTGCTTGAAATAACCGCTGTACTTTCTCATATATATCCATCTTAATTTCTTCACCAAATGTAACAATAATTGCTTGATCCCCTAACGCAGAAAATTTCATCCTACTCCCTCTTTCTATGCCAAAAAGCCGAGTTCTTTCGAAATGCGATGTGCTGTTTCTTTCACCTTAGCGATAAAATATGAAATGTTACTTTCGCTGTACTCAATTGCTAATCCCGAAATACTAATGCCTGCTACAACCGTTCCATCACTTGCGAAAATGGGCGCTGCTATTGCGGCTGTATGATTTTCTAACTCAGAATAACTAATTGTGTAGCCTTCCTTTTTTGCCATTTGCAACACTTCTAGCAATTGTTCCTTATCCACAATTGTTCCATCTGCAAACTGTTTTAAATCCACTTCCTCTATGTATCTCCGTTTCTCTTCCTCAGAAAAATACGATAGTAAAATTCTCGGACATGCACCAGCATAAAGCGGTGCTCTTCTTCCAACCGCCGTATACACGCGTACTGGCTGAACACCTTCCATCTTTTCAACATAAATTGCGTCATTACCATCTTGAATTATTAAATTAACTGCCTGTCCTAAACTATCTCTAAGTTCTTTCATATAAGGAATTGCTATATTTCTTACTGATAATCGTTGTGAAACAAGTTGACCGAACCGTAAAAATACGACCCCTAAACGATATTTCCCCTTTTCGTTTTTTTGTAAAAACTCCATCTCTTCTAACGAGCCAATTAAACGATAAACAGATGTTTTCGGCATATTTGTAAGCTGAACCATCTCAGTTAAACTTAGCTCTTCATGCTCATAAAACAACTCTAAAATATCCATTGTCTTAACTGCCGTTTTATTTATACTCATTCTCTCTTCCTTTCGTTCTGAATTTCGGAACTTAAATTCCATTTTTCGAAACAAACATATAATTTAAAATTATAAAATATTCTTTCAATTCATTCAATAGATTTTAAACAAATAAAAAAGTACGGAAGAATATCTCTCCCATACTTCACTACACTTTATAACGCTCTTACTTGTTTCAACGGCCAGAAAACAGCTTGTCCTTTTCCGACAATCTCATCTTCTGAAATAAAGCCAAACATGCGACCATCCTTAGAAACTTCACGATTATCCCCTAAAACAAATACTTGGCCTTCTGGCACTTTCGTTTTCCCTGTAATTTGTTCTAACGTAAAGTCTGGAGTTAATACACGGTCAGTTGCTTTTTCTTTAAACTCTTTTAAATATGGTTCTTCCATCGCTTTTCCGTTTACATATAAAACATCATTTTTATACTCAACTGTATCACCTGGTAAACCAATTACTCGTTTTACTAAATCGTATCCTTCTTTGCCGTGGAAGACGATAATATCAAAGCGTTCTAATCCACTTATACTATAACCAATCTTATTTACGAGAACTCGTTCATTATTTTCTAAAGTGGGCATCATTGATTCACCTTGCACTAAAGAAGGTGTAAATAAAACGCCGCGAATAATAGCAATTAATACAAGGGTAAACCCTATCGTTTTAGCCCAAGAGAATAATTCTTTCTTCGTATTTTCCTTCATCGTTTCTCCTCTTTCTTAAGCACTTATTTTATTATTTCAACTAGTTCTTGTACTACATTAGGATCTATTTCAGAAAAACATGATTTTGCTTCTCTTACCGCTGTACCGACATGTGCTTGCGAAATTCCAGTTTCATCTAGCAATCGCTTTATATTTTCTTTCGTCACGCCAGCTCCAGCTACAAGCTGAATTTGACCATCACTTACTTTTTGCATTTCTGTAAGCACCGGAATATTGTCTACTATATCTCCTTGTCCACCTGAAGTTAAAACGTGAGTTACTTTATGAAACTTCTTTAAAGTTCTCATCGCTTCTACTGGATTTTCTATATCATCTATCGCACGGTGGTACGTTACATTCATTCCATCTACAACAGATAGTAAATCCGCTAATTTCTCTTCATCTACTTCATTTTGTTCGTTTAATACGCCTAATACTACACCAGCTGCTCCTAACTTCTGCGCAACTATAATATCTTCTTTCATCATTTCAATTTCTTCTTCCGTATATGTAAAAGACTTCGCATGCGGACGAATCATAACATGAATTGGTATACTCACCGCTTCTACCGCTTTTTTTATAAAAGCATAACTTGGTGTTAAACCACCTTCTGTATAAGATGAAATTAATTCAATCCGCTTCCCGCCAGCACTTTCAATTCTTTTTACATCTTCTAAACATGTTGCAATAACCTCTAGCATGAGATGACCTCTTTTCGTGCTTTTTTCTTATTATAACATTAGTAAAAATAAGAAGCCTAGCTTTCTCCTTTAAAACTTAAAAAAGAAGAATGAAAAGAAAGATTTTTTATTGGCAACGATTATTGGTAACATCCTATTATTCATGTACACTCCTACCATAATGAAAAAGCCCGTCATTTTGACGGACTTTTCTAATTTCAAGCTTTTCTTTCCTCAGTTTTCATATCAATGCCTAATTGATCTTCCAATAACTTTACACCTTTCTTTGTAAGATGGACAGCTCGGTTCTTATCCGTTTTCGTAATCCATCCTTGTTCAAAAAGCAGTTTTGCAATTGCAGACCCTAGCCAACCAGAAATATGGTAACGCCGTTCACTCCAATCAAGGCAAGGTTTTGCAAATACCCTCCTTTTTGTATCTGCCTCATCAACATTTATTCCAAAATTCAGAAACCATTGTTTACCTTGTTCTGTTACAATGTATTCTCCATCCCCTAAAATTATAAATTTCCTATCTAGTAATTTTTCAGTTATCTCTACACCGAGTTTGCCTGCAAGATGATCATAACAAGTTCGAGCATAACGAATTTGTTTTAGTTGACCTGATTGTTTTAAAGAGCGAACTTGAACTGTTGGTGCGATTGTCTCTAACTTTTCAAGCACTTCTGCAACTTCTTGATTAGCAAGTCGATAGTAACGATGTCTACCATGTTGTTCAACTGTAAGTAGATTCCCCTCTACTAATTTAGAAAGATGAGAACTAATTGTTGGATGTGACACTTTTGCCATATAAGCCAATTCGCTAGCAGGTAGTGCCTGATTATTCATTAGACAATCTAAGATGATTGCTCTTGTAGGTTCAGCAATTAGTTTAGCTATATATGAGATATTCGGATATACATTCATATTTCGATGATACCCTAACTGTTAAATTGATACAATTATTTTAAGTTTAATAGTAAAGAAGAATTTATTATGAATGCAATTGATCTTAGTATATTAAATTTGAAAGAGACGAGAAGGCGCTCAGAAAAATTATGGAATTCTCTTCCCGATAATTTTCTTAATTGGAGGCCTGATAATGAGGCTATTTCTTTTGGTGAGATGATTCGTCACGTATGGAGCTCAACTTTTTACTATCATATGATTTTAAAAAACAACGGCTCAATAAATGATATACATTTCCCGTATGATGAAGAGCCAATTACTTGTGTAAAAAAGGAAATTGAATTGGCACAATCATACTTTACAGACTTCATAGAGTATGTTCAATCCATAAACATAGCAGAGCTAGATTCAACCCTTATCGATCGAAGCGATGTTGGCTATCAAAGATATTTAGGAGACATGCTATTACGAATTGCCTATCATGATGCGGTCCATGCAGGTCAATTTTTACAATATTTACGAATGATAAACTTAGAAAGACCATTAATTTGGGATTAAATACGAAAAATGTTTATACAGCCTTCAAACTGGCATTACAACAAGAATTTTTCAACAAGAAACAATCACAAAACCATGATAATCATTTATATTAAAAACCTACATCTCAACCAAGTACTTCATACACATAAAAAGCACGGATTTGATCACTAATCAAACCCGTGCTTTCAAAACAACTATTTTATCCATAAACAATAAAATATAAGCTTTAAAAACTACGACCGAAACGCCGCATCCGCCAGCATAGACAATGTTGCATCATCCATCGGTGGATTGTGTAATCCTGCTCTGACGTTTAAATAGTAACGATGGAGCGGATTTTTTTCTGATAAGCTTTTTGCTCCTACGATGCGCATTGATTTATCCACTATGGATATCGCCGCATTTGTTACGGCGTATTTCACTGCCGCTAATTCTGCTTGCAGTGACAGTTTATCTTCTGCCTCATCGTATTTTTTCGCAATTTGATATAAAAAGACGCGAGCTTGCATAAGCTCGAGTTCTAATTCTCCAACTAATCTTCTAACATTCGGTAATAAACTAATAGAATGGTTTAAACTATTTGGTCTGTATGATCCCGCAAACTGAACTGCATAATTTCTTGCTGATTGTGCAATTCCTAAATAACATGCTGGTATATGTAGCAACCAGCCAATACCCTTTTGTTTCACTTTCCCGCCTTTTACATCCGTAAAAAAGCGGTTGTCTATCTCTACATTTTGTAAGAGAAGGTCGTGGCTAGCAGTCCCTCGCATTGCAACGCTATCCCACGTTTCTTCAATAGACACACCGAGTGTATTTCTTGGAATAACAAACTCACCAACTTCTTCTTGGCCTTCCATACTTGCTGAAATAATAAAATAATCAAGTACTGGCGCCATCGTTGTAAAAGTTTTTCTTCCATTTATAACCCACTTCTCGCCTTGTTGAACCGCAATTGTTTCTGGTTTGCCGCCACGCGTCGGACTCCCTGTTTTCGGTTCTGTTGCTGCCCTGTTAAAGAGCGCACCATTACGTACTTCTTCGCAAAACCATTTGAACATCTCATCATTCCAAGAGCGATTTTCCGCTAGCTCCTTCACAATGCCAAGATGCCAGCCAATCGATAATGCAGTAGCTCCACAGCCTTCCGCGATTTTCTCTTGAAATAAAACGAAGTCATATAAAGAAATGGCACTACCACCAAATTCCTTCGGTAACGTTAATTTCGTATATCCGATATCTTTCAAATCATTTATATTTTCATACGGAAATGATCCTAATTCACTTAGCTGATGCTCCCTTTCCATGAACTTCGGAATCAATTTATTTATTTTCTCAATAATTAAAGACTGTTCTTCTGTTTCAACAAATGAGAGTGCCATACTATAATCTCCTTTATCCCGCATTAACGGGCAGTAAAACTCCCACCTAAAAATTCAGGTGAAGCAAAGGAAGTTAGGCGGGAGATCAACTGCCCGTAAACGCCCGATTGGTTCAACTAATAATCAGTGAGAAACCCACCCACTGATTAAAGTTTCACTTTATGCTCGATTCATAAACCGTTCATTTTGTCATTATGATTATATGAAGCTACCTCTCTATTGTTTCACTATTCCGATAAAAATACAATGTTTTTGACTAATAAGAAAAGTTCCTATTTAAGGATAGATCCTTTTCTTATATTAGTCCCCCTTCAATGCTTTTAACGGCAAAGAGGTTACATATCCAATATACGAGAATAATTCTTTAAAGAAGAATGGTATTTCTGTATCTAACGTTTTATATGCTGATGTCGGCGTTGGTGAAGCATATGCTTCAATATTAATATGTTTTGCGATTCTCATTGCGCGTTTCATATGAAGTGGATCACTTACAATCGTGTATGTGTGTATTCCGTTCTCTATTCCAACTTGCTTCGCATTCTTTAAATTTTCTTCAGTGAAAAGGGATTTTGTTTCAATTAAAATATCTTCCTCTTTTACACCTTGTTTCATTGCATATACTCTTGCAGTACGTGCTTCCTCAAGTTCTGCCTCGAACTTTGTACCACCTGTAAAAATAATCTTTTTAATATTTCCGTTCCTATATAAAGAAATCGCATGATTAATTCTTTCTTTAAATACAGGAGATGGTTTTCCGTTCCATGAAGCTGCGCCTAGTACGATACCAGCATCCGTTTTCACGTCATCATTTGCTTTAAAACGATAACTCCAAATATCATAAGCTGCATAACTTACATATAAAATAGCAGAACAAATCATTAGTAAAAATACTTGAAAGATTCGTCTTTTCTTACTCTTCTTATTTTCTTTCATTTGTAATTGCCTCCGTACATCATCCATACTTCTATAAAAAACATTTATATCAAATCGTTTTGTTTGAGTTTATTTAAAAGAAGGAACTTTACTTGTTATTTATATATAAAAGGGTTTTCATTTAAAATTGAGGATTATCAATTCATTTTCATTTGCGGTATTCATTACATTTTTTTAAATTCATAAGTTTATTACCATACAACTACATTGTAACGAATTTTTTCTCAGAAGGGAACGATGAAACAAAAGGAATTAAAATAAAGTAGCATTTTGTAAGAAAAAAGGTATATTTTTCATATCTCACGAACAATATACCTTTCAAAACACGAATTATACCTTTTCTTTATATAACTGTAATTTTTCTAACAATTGTTCTTTTACGCCTGGCCATTCACTCGAGATAATACTGTACACCACCGCATCTCTCACATAACCATTCGGTAATTTTCTTTCATTTCTAAGCACACCCTCTTTTACTGCGCCTAACCTTTCAATTGCTCGTTGTGCTTTTTCATTTCTTGCATCCGTCTTAATTTGTACCCTAAGCATATGCAGTTTTTCAAAAGCATACTGGAGAAGCATATACTTACACTCTGTATTTATACTCGTACGTTGCACACTCGGATGATACCACGTTTGCCCTAACTCAACTGTCTTATCTTCTACTGAAATATTATATAAACGTGTACTTCCTACAATCTTATTCGTCTGTTGATCTACGACTACCAAAGGTATTTGAGTACCTCTTCCGTAACCCTTTATCGCTTTTTGAACGTATTGTTGCATATCTTGCACACTATCCATTTTAGAGATTAAATACGCCCAAATATCCCGATTTCCTTCTACAATCGAAAACAAAGTTTCGACATCAGTATTATCCATTAACCGCAACTTTGCTCTTTCGTGAATAATTTCCATTTGTAAGCCCCCTTTGTTGTTACTATAACATACCATCGATATCGTTTTATTAATATATAAAAATATTTTTTCGTAAACGTGTAGTACATCTAAAAATAAAAAATGCGATGCCTTTATTCAAGCATCGCACTTATAATTTCGCACTACCTACGATTTTACAATAAATATTCATTTACACAAGTTAGTAAACGTCATATATTTAGAACTTACATTCTAGTTCAAAGCAACAAATAAGCAATCGGCGTAATGATAAGCAACGTTAAAATCGTTCTCTGCACATACAGAATAATAAGTTCAGATACTTTTAACGGAATATCTGTTGATAATATACAAGGAATGGAAGCGGAGAAAAACAGTATAGATGATACGGAAACAACTGCAATGACAAACTTTGTCACAAGTGGCGCACTTACAACTAATAATGACGGTAAAAACATTTCTGCAATACCAACTGATGCGGCTTTAGCGGCTAAGTCTGCTTCTGGTAATTGTAATAGCCATGTAAACGGATAGAAAATATAACTGATCCAATCAAATATTGGCGTAAACTTCGCTAAGACGATACCAATTAATCCTACTGACATAATGGATGGTAAAATTCCCATCGTCATAATAAATCCGTCTTTTAAATTCACTGCAATATTTTTCATAATGCTCGGTGCAGACTTTGATACTTCTAACGCATCTTCCCAAGCACATTCTAACATTTTCTCTTTATAAACAGGCTCTGGGAACCCTTCTTCTGTTACATATGTATCTGGTTTTCTACTGAGGGGCGGGATTCTTACGGTGATAGCAGTCACGATGAATGTTACAACAAGCGTAGTCCAAAAATAAACATTCCATAAATGCATAATATCTAATGTTTTTGCGATGATGATCATAAATGTAGCGGATACTGTAGAAAATCCTGTAGCGATAATCGCCGCTTCTTTTGTGGTATACTTTCCTTCTTTATACACGCGATTCGTAATAAGGAGGGCAAGCGAATAACTTCCAACGAAGGACGCAACTGCATCGATTGCCGATCTCCCCGGCGTATTCCATAATGGCCTCATAATCGGACGACAAAATGTACCGATAAATTCAAGCAATCCATATCCGACTAATAACGCTAAAAACGCCGAGCCAATTGGAACGAGCAAACTTACTGATATGACTAGCTTCTCATACAAAAACGGTCCAACATCTGGCGCAAAGAACCAAGCTGGTCCTACTTTTAAACAATATAATATGCCAAAAACAACGCCAACTACTTTTAAAATAGAAAAACAAATGTCTACGATAGATGCATTCCATTTCTTCGTATAAAATGGATAAATTGCACCAATTGCCATAACAAATAATGCATAATAAGGTACTACGTCAGGAACCGAAGCCCTAATCCACGATACGATGTGATCAATCATAATAGACGATGCACCGTTTATCGTAACAGGAACGAAAAACATAAACACTCCAACGAGACTAGCAAGTATAAACCGGAGAATAATCCCCTTCTCTCGCCCTGCCTTAATTATATTGCTCTTTAATTCAATTTCACTCAAAATTCGACACCTCCTATTATCTAAATATTCTGTATAATTATGTTATATTCCTTCTTTCCGTTTCTACTATTTAATCATATGAAAAAACCTATTTTGAAATAGGCTTTTCTATTCCCCTTTATAATCATCCACAATCACTTGAATGATACGATAAGATTCTTCTGCCACCCTCTCATTACTATCCTTATTTGCGTCATATGTAATTAACGCCTTCCAAAGTGCCCATCCTCTCGCTCTATTCCATGTTTCTTCGTCCATACGTAACACTTCTTTAAATACGTTTCTACTATTTTCATCAAAAAATGTCCAAGCCATCGCCGCATCACATGCAGGATCTCCTACTCCTAAAATACCAAAATCAATTACAGCACAAAGCTTTCCATCTTTAACGAGTAAATTCCCTGGCGCTACATCTCCATGAACCCAAACTGGCTTACGGTCCCATGTTGAACTAAGTGCTACATTCCAAAGGTGCTTTAATAATGCCTCGTCAAAAACATCCTTATTATTTTCAATAGCAACTCTCGCCTCTTCATCATATACCGATATAAGTCCGCCCCGGTAAAAATTATGTGTTCCAGCTAAAGGTCCGTTACTCGCATCAATAGATTGCAATTCTACTAAAAAAGATCCTAAATCCGCTGCAAATTCATTTAAATCACGAACTTTTTGTTTCGTAACTGTTTCCCCCTCTATCCACTTATTAATAGAC
Organism: Bacillus cereus group sp. BfR-BA-01382; assembly: GCF_022663475.1. Taxonomy (NCBI): domain Bacteria; kingdom Bacillati; phylum Bacillota; class Bacilli; order Caryophanales; family Bacillaceae; genus Bacillus; species Bacillus cereus group sp. BfR-BA-01382. The sequence continues at coordinate 134,313 of NZ_JAKUFQ010000002.1, read as the reverse complement.
CAAGGCAATGGATACGCTTCAGATGGATTTCCTTTCGCAAGTGGGGTAGAAATCGGTAAAGAAAGCCTCTTACTTAATAGTGGTAACCACTTATTTTCTTTCTCTACTTGCGGTGCATATGCCACATCACTTGGCAATCTTACACTCATCTCATCCCCTAAGTGAAACGTCCTATTATCATGCCCACTAAACTTTACAGGTTTCACTTCTAAATGGGCCCATTCGGGAAACTGTTCCTGTATTAACTTTTCAACTAAACTTACATTAATTAGATGCATTCACATTCTCCTTTTCTTTTGAAACTTACTAAGCCCATCCGTACTTCCAACATATTCAAAACCATTTTTCTTATAAAAATCATTCAACGTACGATTATGCCCCACACAATCTAACTTCAAATACTCTTTATCACATTGCACATTCTCTTCTACCCACTGTAAAATCCATTCGCCTATTCCATTTCCCTTATACTTCCGTTTCACCGCAAATCTATGAATATATAATGAATTAGAAACTTCCTCTTTACCAAAAATATGTTCATCCCATTCATTTTGTTTAGGAGAAACTGTAACCGTACCAACTATTTCATCTTCTTTCAGAACAACATATGTATATTTTTCTCTTATACATTCTAGTATTTCAGCCGTAGCTTCCTCTCCTAAAAGATACTGCCACTGATCCACTTCTTTATATTGTAGCCATTGCGCTACTTCTTTTAATAAAAGGAGAATACTATCACTTTCAATTTCAGTAGCAATTCGAATTTCATGTTCTTTACTTATATTTCTCTCCATATTGCCGTTCCCCTTTCAAATTGCTACCATACTGACAAATGCGTCCTTCCATCATTTTCATCTATAATATATTCTACATAAAATCCTTGATTCACTGCGTTTTCATACATCATTTCAATCTCTTCTTGGTTTTTCGCATAAATTTGTATATACTCACCATCCGCTACTAATACGACTACTTCACACTTACTCTCCTTAAATTCTTCAAATGTTGCAATTTCTCCTAGTACCTCTCCTTTTGGACATGCTTTTAAATCTAAAAATAAAAGATAATATATGTTATCTTTTATTAGCTTTTTTAATTCTGATCCTTCCATAATCTCGTTATCTTCTGAAAATAACTCTGAACCTAATTCATTCCCTATTATTATATAAGCTTCCTCCCTTCCCATGACTTGCCAATCAAATACAGTAATATCAATTGGCTTTAATACTTTCCAAAGTAAATTATCATATCCATCTAGAATATCTACTGTAATCCCTCTTTTCATATGCTTGCTCCTAACTTATTCATTTTCATTTCATACATTATATATCAAATGTAATTACTATATTTTGTCGATACATATGTACATCATAAAAAAACCGCTCCACTACTAGCGAAACGGTTTCCTTCTGCTTACATTTAAATATTTCATTCAATTGTTGCACTACGTTTTAAAATATTTTTTAATATATGCACCACATCAGTCGTTCATTCTTAATGCTCACTTCGACTTCACGAAGTAATATAAAAACCATACTGCATGATTTTGTTCATCCGCAGCTATTCTCCGCAACAACTCTTTCAGATGTGCATCCGATGTCTCATCTGAAATTTCCAAATAAAAATCTACTGTTTTTTGTTCATCTTGTATAGCGAACTCTAATCCTTGTAAATACGTATTTGGGCAGTCTTCAGTAATTTGTGGTTTTGGCTGCCTACCAGTTAAACTCGTATAAATTTGTACAAAGTTGTGGAAATGCTTTATTTCATCATTACGAATTTCAAGAATTTGTTTTTGTTCTACTTGATTTGGAGCCATATTCGCTAATTTTGCATAGCAGCTTATAGCGCTATACTCTCCGTTTATAGCTTTTTCAATATCACTAATCAACTTATCATTTTGTCTATACCAATCATAATAATTCGAATTATACATCGTATCCCTCCATACTTTCGCTTAACATTTTATGCATTTAGAAATAGTAGGAGCCTGTGTATATAACGGGACGACTTTAGATTGAAAGTAAAGTTTGAGAAAAGGGTCTATTTTGCAAAGGAATTGCTTATTCATAAAGTGAAACTATAATCAATGGGGATTTTACTACACGGCAAATAGCGGATAAAATATCACTATTTTTTTGTACGCTGTTGCTATAAATTCGCGAATGAATCAGGTTTCCAACCAGATGTGGTGTTGAGATGCGAAGCTATTATGAATCCAGTCATATAACTAGGAGGTACCACTATGCCATCTTTATTTAAACCTATGGCCTTCCAGCTGAAAACCGAAAGACTTGAGCTTAGTATGTGGGAGGAATCCGATTCCGTTTGGCTGAGCAAATTAATTGGCGAACGTGGTGTGGACATTCCAGCCGTTGATTCCGTTCGTAACCGGCTCATTGAGATGCGCAAGAAGGCAGAGGAAAATGGCATTTCCCTTCTCACTATTCGAAGGCGCAATGAAGGCGATTTCATCGGATACTGCGGCTTAATTATCGGTCGTTCCACACTTGAAGAGCCGGAGATTGCATACGAGTTGTTCCGCAGCGCCCATGGTAAAGGTTATGCAACTGAGGCGGCATCCGTTGTACTGGACGCTGCGATTGCTACTGGGCGCCATAGACTTTGGTCGACTGTAGGCACTTGGAATATCGCTTCACTCCGGGTACTAGAAAAGATAGGATTTAAGCGTCATCACAGTACGTGGGATGATGAACGTGGTGAGATTGTTTGGAACGTACGCGATTTTTAGAGATTCCGACTTAATTCTAAGGCGACAACAGCAGATACTCATTCTTCAGCTTTTAGATTTCATCACAAAAAAGCCGTTTCACTAATTTAGTGAAACGGCTTTTTTTAAGCGTTCAATTCTGTTTTATGCCCTTTTACTACACTACGTTTGAATGTAGTTGCTAATATAGTAACCATACTTACTATACCAATCCAAACGAGTACAGTAACAGGTGTATTCCAGCTTAATCCTTTTCCGAAGAAGAAGATTTCTCTTAGGCCTTCAATCATAAATTTCATTGGTAACCATGAGTAAACCCAGTCTTGATAAAACGGAGACAACATCTCAGGTGCTAACGATAATAACGGCGCTCCGAAGAATAGTAATAAAGCGAATAAACCGATTCCTTTTAGTCCAACTAATGAAAGTACCGCAGATATCATTAAGAAGAAACTAAAAGAAGTAATAGATAAGAATAGAGCTGTATCCGTGAAGTTCGAAATATTTAACCCTACCATCCCATCTGCAATCCATGTAAGACCAAACCCAATTACAAGTGTCGCAATAGCCCCTGTTACGATTTGTTTTACTTTTAACAGAAAGTTTTCTTTTCTTGAGCTTACTGGCATTTTACTAATCGCAATAAAAATAATCGCTGCACTAGCTAAACTTGCAATCCATAACGGTTGGAACAATGATATTGGTGAGTTACCGTTCGCACTATTTTTGCCGACCTCATTCACATTTTTCACGTTCTTTACAATAGGTGTTACTAATTTCTCAGCTTGGTCTGTTGTTACAGTAGCTCCTTTTGTTTTCAACCCTTCTAATATTTGTGTACGGACATTATTGTTCATATTATCAACCACGCCATTTAATATTTGTCCTGCCATAGTTGATGCAGCCGTATTCATTCCTTGATTAATATATATTTCTATCTCAGGTGAAGATGGCTGTGGTGTTCGTAACGATGCTTGTTTTGCACTAAATTCTTTCGGAATGACTAACGCTGCATAATACTCTTTATTATTTAGCCCTTTTTGAACTGCTTCCTTATTCTTCACTTCTACCCACTTTACCGCAGGTTCTTCATCTGATTTCGATGATTTTTTCACCGTATCAACAATTGTTTGCCCCATATTCATTTTCGGTTGATTTGGAATTTCTACACCTTGATCCTCATTTACAATTGCAATTGGCAAGTTTTTCGGCTGCGGTTGAACAGTTGGAAATAACGTTAATGAAAAAATAAAAACAACAAGCAGTGCAATAACTGGTGATAAAAATAAAAGTTTATTTTTAAACATTTTCTTTTTTCCTCCTTTAATTTGATTTATAATAATCAACAACGTGTTGTTTATTTATATTTTGAATTATATGTTCGAGTTGAACCATATACAATAATCAAAAATCGGGAATGTGTCGGTTATAAGACACATTTTCTAAATGTGTTGAGTAAAATTAAGGAGGGACATGCGTTGCGCGATAGCAATTTAGATTTGCGTGTTGTTCGTACGAAAACCGCCATACGAAATGCATTGGTGGAGCTAATTGAAGAAAAAGGTTTTGACGCCATTACAGTGAAAGATATTACAACGAAAGCAAACATTAATCGCGGTACTTTCTATGCGCACTATCAAGATAAATTTGATTTAATGACAAAATGCCAAGAAGACATTATGTACGAGTTTTCTAAAATTGCCAAACAGAAATTCCCGGAAGTTATTGCTGATCTTGGAACAAATCCTTCTCCAACAATGCCATTTATACTTATCACTTCTATTCTTGAATTTCTAAATGAAAATAGTGATTTTATGAGAGCTGTGCTTAGCCCAAATGGAGATTTATCTTTCCAAACAAAACTGAAAGATTTTATGTGGAAAACATTATTTGAAGATACGAATGGTCCTCTCATTAATAAGGAAAATTTACTTGTTCCAAGCGAATACTTAACTTCTTATATGGCATCTGCACATATAGGTGTCATACAGCAATGGTTAAATAATGGACAAAAAGAAACACCTGAGGAGATTGCTCGCTTTTTATCAACTATTGCAGTTCATGGACCTTTTTATGCGGCTGGTTTAAAGAAATAAGTCAGCTATATAATAAAAGAGCATCCACTATAATAGTGGATGCTCTTTTACTTACAACACTTCAATATACCCTTCTGTTCCATGTATCCGAATTCGTTGACCGTCTTTTATTCGTTTCGTAGCATTCTCTACTCCGACGACTGCTGGTAATCCATACTCACGTGCAATTACTGCTCCGTGCGTCATAAGCCCACCGACTTCTGTTACTAACCCTTTTATAGAAACAAACAAAGGTGTCCAGCCAGGATCGGTAAATGCCGTAACTAATATATCTCCCTCTTCCAAATTCGCGTCTTCCATATTTAAAATAACGCGTGCTCTCCCCTCAATCACTCCAGAAGAAACAGGCAAACCTACTATTGCTTCAGCTGGGAGATTTTCTCGTTTATATTTACCTGTAATGATTTCTCCATCAGACGTCATAACTCGCGGCGGCGTTAGTTTTTCATATAATTTGTACTCATTTTTTTGCTTATGAATAAGCTCGTAATCTAGTTTATTTGTGCGGACGACTTCGTGAAGTTCTTCAAAAGTTAAGTAGTATATATCATCGACTTCATGAATGACCCCGCTCTGCACAAGTTGCTTAGCTTCTTTCAATAACGCCTGCTTATATATAAAATAACGATTAATCATGCCGTATTTTGGATATTCACGATAACCGATACAATTACGGATGTTGCGAATCATTCGCTTCGTTTCTTCTACTTTTTGTTTTCCATCCGGCAAGTCTTGTAATCGCTCTACTAACTCTTCTTCTTTTTTCAAAGCTTCCTGTAGTCCTTCTTCAAACTTTCGCTTACTAGCGCCAGCTTCAAAGTCTCTTATATTATTTAAAATCATCGGGATAATGATTGTTGGCTTTTCACTCCAGCGCGTTTTCGTAATGTCGATTTCTCCGCTGCATCTCATTCCATATTTGCTTAGAAACGCCTCGATTGCATCCCGAACTTTTTCCCCGCCTTTAAACTGAACTAATTCATCTAAAAAGCTGTCATCTTCTACATGCTGTAAATACGCAATGACTTCTGGATACGGCCGAATCACATCTGCAACATCTAATAATGCTAAACCCATTTCTGAAGTAATATTATTTTGTACGGATTGAGAAAGTGTATCTGCTGCATTTTTTTCACCTAGCCATTGCTCCATCTTTTCATTCATCCATGTTGAAGCATTCATACCAGCCATAATAACAGCTATACTTTGCGGGTTAAATAATACTTTCTTTAATTGCTGGATGTCTTGCAAAATAAAATCAAATACATCCACACCTGATTTCGTTTGCATGTTTCGTTTTAACTCTTCGATCGATTCTTGACTATTCTGTATTAAATTCGTAACGATTGCCGTATTATTTTCGATTTCTGTTTGCGAACTTGCAGGTTGCTTACTTTTACTAGCACTCTTTCCTTTTTCATCATCCGGTAACAATTGAATAAAATCATCTCGCTCGATTATAGTCGTTAATGCATCTCTTACAAGTGGATCCGATTTTCCTAAAGTGTTTATTAAGTAATCTCTGCTAGCAGGTAAAGCTAATTGTTGCGTAGCATCAACAAATAACCTGCCTCCCGCTTTACGCATAGGAGCACTAGTCGTTAACAAGAAAAAAGATAACCCAAGTGGTTTCATCGCATCGGTCATCATTTGTTGGTGACCAACCGATATATACACATGATTTTCCCCATCATTTACTCCTGGAATTGGATATAAAGTCGTAATCGGCCTGCTTTGGACTATATAAAATGTATCATCAACTAAACACCATTCAATATCTTGCGGACAACCAAAATAAACTTCGATTTGTCTTCCGATGCGTGCTAGTTGTAAAATTTGTTGTTCAGTAAGTGTTTGAACTTTTTGCTGATTAGGAGCAATTTTCTTTGTCTCTGTTCCGCCTTCTTTTCGTCCATAGATGGCTAATTTTTTCGTTGCGATGACCTTTCCGACGATTTCATCTTCTTTTACCTTATAATTATCGGCAGAAACCAATCCAGATACTAGCGCCTCGCCAAGTCCAAAGCTGGCATCGATTGACAACACCTTCCTATTCGAAGTAATCGGATCGGCAGTAAATAAAATCCCTGAAGCCACAGGGAAAACCATTTTTTGAACGACAACACATATAGAAACTTGATTATGATCAAAACCGTTTTGCATTCGGTATATAACCGCTCGATCTGTAAATAAAGAAGCCCAGCATTTTTTAATATGCTGCAAAATACTTTCTTTTCCAATAATATTTAAATACGTATCTTGTTGACCAGCAAACGAGGCATACGGTAAATCTTCAGCAGTAGCACTCGAACGCACTGCATACGCATGTTCATCGCCAAAGCGAGAGAGATGATGAGCTACTGATTCCACTACATCAACTGGAATTTCCACCGCCATAATGACTTCTCTAATCTTCTTACTAATTTCACAAATTTGACCTCGTTCCTCAATTTTTAGCATCGTTAGCTGCTGCAACAAAATTTGAAGCCCTTCATTTTGCTCGATGGCCTTTTCATACCCTATCGTTGTAACACAAAATCCTTCTGGCACTTGTATCCCTTGAATGTTGGATAACTCCCCTAAATTCAAACCTTTTCCACCGACAAGTGAAAGGTACGTGTTTTCTATTTCCTGAAAATCGAGAACGAAAGAACTCATGTAACATCTCTCCTTACTTTACTTGTGTTCTTGATTGTATCAGTAGTAAATGAGAAGAAACAGTCTATTTCGAACTTGATTTACATGATATAATTAAGTTAGGAAGAGATAATCTTTTTTATTTATCCCCTCGAATTCACTTCAATTATATCTCCAAACTTAAACATTCTTTGATTATGAAAAGCATCGATACAAGTAATCGTCTTATTTAATGGATTTATATCAGCTACTGTTATGTAATTTTTGTATAAACTTACATTATAATATCCAGATGAATCTTTTATTAACTCGTAATCCCTCCTCAAAAAATAGTAGAAACTACAATTGTAAAATTAATATTTCCTGTTTGCACTTTATATAAATTGATATGAATCTCTCTTAATTCTAGGACTAAATTATTGTTTTTTAATCCCACATTAATTCTTTTCTCAAATTCGCCAAAATGAATTTTCAAGATTAGGGAACTATAATGTCGTATTAAAATATATTAAGGGGGAGAAAAATTGGACAATGAAATGAATTATGGAAGTGATTACAAGTTTATTCCAGCAACTTCAATTGAAAGTGGTCATGGCATTGAAGTATTGCCTGATTTATTTTGTTACACGATTCAAATCGTCAATATATGCTTTGCTGGAAATCCTGAGACCAATGATTTTGTTTTAGTTGATGCTGGAATGCCTAAATGTGCAAATAAAATTATCTCTATCGCTGAGGATCGATTTGGTACCAATAGTCGCCCAAAAGCCATTATTTTAACTCACGGCCATTTTGATCATGTTGGGGGAATAATTGAACTCATCAAGTATTGGGATGTTCCCGTCTATGCACATCAGATGGAGATACCGTTCCTGACCGGACAACAAAGCTATCCAGAACCAGACCCTACAGTTGAAGGTGGTATGGTAGCAAAAATGTCTCCTCTGTTCCCAAACGAACCAATTGACTTAGGAAATAACGTAAAAGCGCTACCTACCGATGGAACTGTTCCCCATATGCCAGAGTTTAGATGGATTCATACACCAGGACATACTCCAGGGCATATTTCATTATTCCGAGAAAAAGAACGAACTTTAATTGCTGGGGACGCTTTTGTTACAGTGAAACAGGAGTATCTGTATAAAGTAATAACTCAAGAACAGGAAATAAGCGGTCCGCCTCGTTATTTAACAACAGACTGGAAAGCCGCTAAAGAGTCAGTTATTAAGCTAGAGAAGTTAAAGCCTCTAACCGCTGTTACTGGACATGGGATACCGATGTCGGGTGAATTGCTATCAACAAGCCTCAAAACACTCGTTCAAGAATTTGATAAAATCGCTTTACCCGATTATGGAAAATATGTAGACTAAAAGATACATTAAGCATGAAAATAATTTTTATTCTTATATTTAAGAAACAAAATCAAAACGGAAAAAATTATTAAGTTTAATAAAAAACACTGTACTTAGGCAACATCTCTATTATTAGAATAGAACTACGCCTTGTGAATAAAACTCGATATTCCTCAAATACTATCTGTAGTATAAGCCCGCTTCTTACCCAGGTTGTACTTCTTACCATTAAAGGTTGATTAAAATGGGTTACGCTATATAGCATAACCCGTTTTTAATGAAATCTTTTATTCCATATACGTTTAAATAATGGAGGAAAATGATGAAACATATTGTTGCTTTATTAATTAAATACACAGCGATAACTGCAGTATTACTTATCGTACTCAGTATCTTTCAAGGCATTTCAATTCCTAGAGTATTACTCATTTCTCTTTTCTTAACAGGGGCTGCCTATTTAATCGGCGATCTCTTCATTTTACCTAAATACGGAAATATGATTGCTACAATTGCAGATTTCGGCTTAACTTTTTTCGGAATTTGGTTACTAACATACTTATTCACTAATTTAGACACTACTCGTAATATTGGACTTTCTTCATTTATAGCCGCTTTAATTATTGGTGGAACAGAAATTTTCTTCCACATTTATATGAAGAGACTAGTGCTGCGTAACGACGATGAATTAAGAAATCACAAGCATATTCATCATGATAAATATGCTATGGAAATGTCAGATGAATATATGGATTCTTCTACAATAAATAAATCCAAAATTGGGGATACATCTAAAAAATAAAAAAGTGGCCAATGCCACTTTTTTATTTTTGGTTATTAAGCTTGATCAGAGTTTCTTACATGTAACGGTGGTGGAACTACCCACCCTTTTTTCTTACTTAAACGCAGCAAAGTTACACCTGCTTGCGCTTTTTTCATATGAAATTGTCCGAATAACATCCCTACATCTTCTCGAAGACATTTTCCCATCACTTGACTACATGTCACAAGTCCAGCTGCTAATCCTGTAGAAACAGCTGCTGCTATTTCAGCATCATTAATACGTGCCCCTGGGGGAATGTCTTCGATAGATGCAACTGGTCGTTCTGGAGGAGCAGGCGGTAAAGCTACGCCATTAACCTTTAAAAGAGTTTTTAACTCTTCTATTTCCGAGTTCATATCATTTTCAATTAAGCTTTCTAAAAACTTCTTCAAATCTTCGTCACCTGTGTGATTCATAAACACTTGATGGCTTGCGATTCCACCTTGTGCAGCTAGAAGATAACTCCAAATATCAAATACTTCTCCGTAATGTAACGGTTCATTTTGAGGATTTCCACTTAAAATACCCATTTTTAAATTCCTCCCTTTCGAAAATATCATAATCAATATTGATTTCAATATTGAAATCAAATTTTTAAGTATGCTTTTTCCTGCAAAAGATTTTCTACTATGCATGGAAAACACCTTTCCAACACTGCGTGTTTATTGTTTAGGAAAGTAGTTTACAAATTAAATACTCAAAGATTATGAAAGAAGATTATCAATAATCTTTGAGTGAGAATCCATTTACTATAAGGGTTTTTATTTTTATACATATACAAAAGAAATTGATTTACATATCTGCTATATTGTATGCCAATTTACTTAGCGGTTAGCTCTACCACCAAGTTGTTGTTCAGCCATTGCTACTAAACGTTTTGTAATTTCACCACCAACAGATCCGTTTGAACGAGCTGTTGTATCTGCACCAAGTTGTACACCAAACTCTTGTGCAATTTCATATTTCATTTGATCAAGGGCCTGTTCAGCACCTCCAACTAACAATTCATTACGACTTCCACTATTATTGTTTGCCATATTGTTTCACCTCCGATGTTTTTAATATGCTACAAATTATGAAATAATAATTATCCTTTTTGTGGGAATTAGATTATGAATAAAAATTGATTTTTTTCTTAAAGTAGGGCAAAACATATAAGAAAGAATAACTGATATAACATACTTTCATAACAACACTATGTATACTTCCTAATTCCCTTCAGTATATAAAAGAAAGATTTCTATTTCACCAAGAGATTAAATAAAATTATGTTTTGAGACATAATCCAAAAGGAGATATGAGATGAAAGCTGTAACCTATCAAGGACCAAATCAAGTACAAGTTAAACAAGTTGATGATGCAAAGTTAGAGAAAAAAGATGATATTATTGTAAGAATTACTTCAACCGCTATTTGCGGTTCTGATTTACATTTATATCAAGGTAACATGCCCTTACCTCAAGGATACATTATCGGCCATGAACCAATGGGAATCGTTGAAGAAGTCGGGCCAGATGTCACTAAAGTGAAAAAAGGCGATCGTGTTGTCATCCCCTTCAACGTTTCTTGTGGACATTGTTTCTATTGCCAACATGAAATGGAAAGTCAATGTGATAACTCAAACCCTCATTACGATTCTGGTGGATACTTTGGTTATACGGAGAAATTTGGTAATCATCCAGGCGGACAAGCAGAATATTTAAAAGTTCCTTTTGGAAATTTCACTCCATTTGTTATACCGGAATCATGCGATCTTGAAGATGAATCCCTACTATTTTTATCAGATGTTTTACCAACAGCCTATTGGAGTGTAATAAACGCAGGCGTTAAACCAGGTGATACCGTTATCGTCCTTGGTTGTGGACCTGTTGGATTAATGACACAAAAATTTGCCTGGATGCAAGGTGCTAAGCGCGTAATAGCAGTGGATTACTTAGATTATCGAATGAATTACGCAAAAAAGATTAACAATGTTGAGGTATTTGAGTTTACAAAATTTCCAGATATGGGAGAACATTTAAAGGAAATTACACATGGCGGTGCCGATGTAGTCATTGATTGCGTGGGAATGGATGGAAAAAAATCGCCTCTAGAATTTCTGGAACAAAAATTGAAACTACAAGGCGGAACTCTCGGCCCTATTCAAATCGCTACGAAAGCCGTAAGGAAATATGGAACGGTTCAAATGACTGGCGTTTATGGTGGCAATTATAATGCATTTCCACTCGGGGCATTTTGGGTTAGAAATATTAATCTTAAAATGGGACAAGCACCTGTCATTCATTTTATGCCGGAACTATTTAAAAAAATAACAAATAAAGAATTTGATCCAAAAGAGATTATTACACACAAAATCCCCCTTGAAGAAGCGAGCTACGGTTATCAAATTTTTAATAATCGTGAAGATGATTGTATAAAAGTCATTCTGAAGCCTTGAAGCTACAATTCATTATTCTTAATGAAAAGATAAGTATCTATCCCCTATTTTCATCTCACATCTAAAATAGTTATTTTCAAAAACTTTGCATTTTGAGTTAATAAATAATTGGTAAAAACATGAATTAAAGTATTAAGCAACCAAATAGCGGACACGATAACAATGTTAACTAACTTAAAAGAGGTGTACTTCATGTTTTATTATAAAGAGGAAATAATTAATATGATTAAGCCGGATAAACCAGACCCAGCTGCTGCAAAAGTTTTACAAGAAATATTAGGCGGGCATTATGGGGAAATGCGTACAATGATGCAATATTTCTTCCAAAGCTCAAATTTTAGAGGTAAAGAGAAGCAATATCGCGATTTACTTCGAGGTGTTTTTTTAGAGGAAATAAGCCATGTAGAACTTGTACAACATACAATTAATCAGCTACTAACTGGATCTGGTGAACCTACGCCAGGAAATGCTGGTATTGACAAAGCACCGCTTGATGAAGCGGTTAAACATGCAAACCCTCACCACTTTATTGTAGGTGCTCAAAGTTCATTGCCTGTTGATGCAGCTGGAAATCCGTGGAATGGATCTTGGGTATATAGTCATGGAAACTTAATTAGCGATTTACTAGATAATGTCGTACTTGAATCTACAGGCGTACTTCAAAAGACTAGAATTTATGAAATGAGTTCTAATCAAACATTTAGAGAAACTCTTGCATTTTTAATTGTACGTGATAATGCACATCAAAATGCTTTCGCAAAAGCTTTAGAGACATTGGGTGTTGAATGGGGAAAACTCTTCCCTGTGCCGAACTATGATATTAATAAATACCCAGAGTGCAGAAAGTATGTAGACATGGGATTCCATAACGCACAATTTAATTTTAGCTTAGATCCAACAAGAATGGGAGAAATATTCCAAGGTGAATCACCAAGTAGAAACAAAGGAACATTAGCAGTAACTGACCCGCCAAAAGGTTTTCCTGTACCAGAACTTCCTGAAATGCCAAATGAGCATAGTCCTGGATTAAAAGATATGGGTCTTTAAGATCATTATGGCCAACTATTGATTCATGGTTGGTCATAGTTATTTATAAAGATTCATGTAAACTTGTTGTTAACATGATAGGATGTTTTAATAAATCCTCTTTATTTAAAAGTGATGTTGATTATATTGCTGCTCCTCTTAATTTTGTTTCTATGAACCATTAAACGCCACTGTATACTTACTTATAATCTCTCTACCTCTATTCACGTATAACATCCTTATATTGTAAACAAAGAGGAGGGACTTCTCCCCCCTCTTCTTTTAATTTTTCTTTAAAAGAGTTGCTCCTGCAATCCCTGGGTGTGTCATTTCGAATGGATCTAGAATTAATTCTAAGTCTTCTTGTGACAGTACACCATTTTTCACACAAAGTTCTCGAACGGATTGCCCTGTCGCGATTGCTTCTTTCGCAACGCGAGCTGCTGCTTCATAACCGATATGAGGGTTCACGGCTGTAATAATTCCTACACTTTTCTCAACATACTCTTTTAAGCGATCTTCATTCGCTTCAATTCCTTTTAAGCAATTATCTGTAAAGGCACGGAAACCGTTATTCATAATGCTAATCGATTGCAGTAAGTTGAAAACAAGTACTGGTTCCATAACGTTTAATTCTAATTGTCCTGCTTCTGAAGCAAGGCAAATTGTATGGTCATTACCAATTACTTGGAACGCAATTTGATTAATTACTTCTGGCATAACAGGGTTTACTTTCCCTGGCATAATAGAAGAACCTGGTTGGCGAGCTGGTAACATAATTTCAGCTAAACCAACACGAGGACCTGATGCCATTAAGCGAAGGTCATTCGCAATTTTAGACATATTCATCATACATACTTTCAGTGCTGCAGATACTTCAGTATACGCATCCGTATTTTGCGTCGCATCTACTAAATCTTCTGCACCGACAAGCGGGAGTTCACTAATTGCAGCTAAATGTTTTACAACTGCTTCAATATATTCTGGATCTGCATTTAAGCCTGTACCAACTGCAGTTGCCCCCATATTTACTTCATATAAGTGTTGACGCGATTGTTGAATACGTTTCATATCACGTTCAAGTACGCGAGAATATGCTTTAAATTCTTGTCCAAGACGAATTGGCACAGCGTCTTGTAAATGTGTACGACCCATTTTAATCACATGGTCGAACTGTTCTGCTTTTAATTCAAATATATCGTGCATATAACCCATCGTTTGTAATAAGCCTTCTAATGCGTTTAATGTTGCAATATGAATCGCCGTTGGGAATGCATCGTTTGTTGATTGCGCCATGTTTACATGACTATTTGGACTAATATAATGATAGTCTCCCTTTTCCATCCCTAATAATTCAAGAGCACGATTGGCCATGACTTCATTTGCATTCATGTTCATTGAAGTACCCGCTCCGCCTTGGATTGGATCTACGATGAAATGATCATGCCATTTTCCATCAAGAATTTCTTGAGCAGCTTCTGCGATGGCACCGCCCTTGTTTAATTCCAATCTTCCTACATCTGTATTGGCAAGCGCTGCAGCTTTTTTTACAACTGCGAACGCTTTAATTAAACTTTCATGAATTTTATACCCTGTAATCGGGAAATTTTCAACAGCGCGTAAAGTTTGAATTCCGTAATATGCCTCAATAGGTAATTCCTTTCCTCCCAAAAAATCATTCTCCACTCGCACGTTCTTGTTTGTCATTGCCATTTTAATTTCTCCCCCATATTAAATGTAAAACCTAAATAAATCATATGAAGTCATTACCAATCCTTATCAGATTTTATTGTTAAATCGTAGGCTAAAGGCTCTTCAATAATTTTTTTAATCTCTTCTAATTTATTAGTTTTCCCAAGCGCCCACATCAATTTTGCTATGATGGCTTCCGTATTCATATCTCCAGATAATATTACTTGATGTTGTGCCACTTTCCGTCCTACTTCATAGAGAAGTATGTCTTCTCCTTCTTCCAGGCATTGAGTAGTAATCACTACAGCAATCCCCATTTCAGTCAACTCTTGAATTTTCGAAAGCAAGTTCCTTCCTTCAAAAGGTAATCCACCGTTACCAAAACTTTCAATAATAACCCCTTTATACAAATCTTTTAAACAATCAAATATCTCTGGTTTTGTACCTGGATACAATTTCATAAGAAAAACATCCGTACATAAATTAGTATTTATTGAAAGTTCATTATGGGAGGACTTTGGCTTCCAATGATATTTCAGTTCATCTTCATTTACCTCAGCAACATATGGATAATTCACACTTTCAAATGCATCATAACTTTTTGTTCGCATTTTAACTGCTCTCGTCCCAATAATCACCCTACTATCAAAAACAATAAACACACCCCCAACATCCTCACAGGCAAATCTAAGAGCATCAGCTACATTTTTCTTTGCGTCTGTCTTTTTAAAACTAATAGGTACTTGTGAACCTGTTAAAACAACTGGTTTTCTTAAACCTTGAAGCATATAAGATAACGCGGAAGATGTATAAGCTAACGTATCCGTTCCATGTGTAATCACAAACCCGTCATAGTCATCATAGTGATTAAAAACAGCATTAGCTATTTCTTTCCAGTGCTCAGGTTGCATATTGGTACTATCAATATTCATTAAGATTTTGCAATCTATTTCTAAGTTTCGAGAAGACTTCGAAAAATAATTCAATAATTCCTCAGCGGACAATCCTGGAACAAGCCCCTCATTCCCCTCCACAGATGCAATTGTCCCACCAGTTGCAAGTAATAAAATTTTCTTCATACACAACCCCTCCATAAAATAAACAACGATATATCGTTCGCGTAATGCGTATTTATATTTATCATTATAGAACTTAATTTGAATTAATCAAGATTTTGTATTCAATACGCGTACTTTTTTCTATTCTTGATTCTTTTTCTATGTTATAATTAATTTAATAAAATTAGATGGGGTATGAGACGAATGCTGGAACGTTTATCTAAATTAAGAAAAAATCAAAAATGGTCCTTACAAGAGACAGCAGATCGACTTGGGATTGCGAAAAGCACCTATGCCGGGTATGAAAATGGTTATAGATTACCTTCATTACAATCTTTATCAAAAATAGCCGATTTATTTGATACATCTGTAGATTATATATTAGGTCGAATTGAACATTCACATCAAAACAAAGATGTAATTGATATTACAAGACTCCTAAACGATCCAGATCCAACACTTTTAATAGATGGAGAAGCACTGTCAACAGAAGAGATAATAGATTTTATTGCTTTTGTGAGAAGTAAACGAGAACTAAGTTCCAAGAGAATAGAAAATATTGAACCAACATGTAAAAGTTGATTCAATAAAAAACGAAGACACTGTACTCTTTAAACTTAGAAATACTTAGACAATTAATTTGCAAACGGTTTATATAATGAATTCTTAGCAGCTGGCCTCATTCGGGGACTTATACTTGGAAATAATCCCATTGGTTATATGATTCAATTATTTTTCATCATTTGTGTAGTGGTAGCAGCTATTTTCGGAGGTTTCACATCCAATAAATCAATTATCATGAAACAAGGATTTCTCGCTATTTTAGCGTTGCTTGCCCTTTTATCTGTCATATAGAACTAAAGCTTTTCAATAAAGGAACTCACTTTTGAAGAATACGCCATTCTTTCTGTAGATTTATAAGAAAGAATGGCGTTTTTGTATGTCTATTTCTGTATCGAAAGAATTTGAAAGTATAACAGAATTAACAAGAATTAGCAAAGTAGATAAAGTAGATAAAGTACTATAATCATGAAAGAATCAAGGAAAAATAAAAGGAAATGAATCCAGTATTGTACTAGGCTCATTCCCTAGAGACTACTTAATAAACCGACCTTTCTAACTTTCGGGGGCACAGTCTAGTTGAAGTGCTACAACTACTTTAAAGTTAAGTGTTTAACCTTGAAGTACTTAATTCTTTTTTCCAGACAAAGCATACATTATATCTTGATGCTTTATTTTCCTCTTATAATTATGTGGTATCGGGAATTTGTTTCGGTGTTCTTTTATTATAATTATGATTACTATAAGTGATAAAGCTACAGGTATAAAAACGATTAACAAAGCATCTTAATGTTTATGAAATTCTTTGTTAATCGTTTCTCTTCTCCCTAATCTCCTGCGAGACTATATTTTTTCATTAAAATTCCCCATATCTTATTTGATTTATTCTGTAACACCAGATTGGGTTACTTTTACATCAGCTGTTACACGAAAACGTAAATGTTTATAGGATTCTTCCCATTCTTGACTGTTCCATTTTCTTACGTGAGTTCTACCAAGCTTTCTAAGTCCTATAGGATCTGTGTCTTTTTTAATAAATCTCTTTATCAATGTAGTTGCTTTTTTCTCTATTTCTTTTTCCATAATTTTTTCTAATTTTTTTATTTCTTTAGGATTATCTAGATTTTTTGTTTTTGTAAATTCTTGAATTTCAGCTTTAACTTGAATATGAGCATTTACGAATGGATGCTTACTATTCCCCTCCATCTTATATTTTGTTCTAGCTTTTATATTCTCTATCGTGGCGTAAGTATTTGGGGAACCAGGTAGTTTGAATTGGTATGTACCTTGTTTAAAATTATCTGTCAACAATTTAAATACAAATAAATCTTTAGGGTTTACTTTATCAACCATTTTACATCTTTTAAAAAGTGCTATTCCATCTAACTCCAACACATTACCTTTTTTAGATATTATCGGTAAATATGAATCTCTCGCATCATCATTAAGTTGGTTTAAAAACATAAAAAAATTTGTTTTTGGCTGCGTTCCATTATCCATATTTTGCTCCAGTAAAGAGGATAGATAGGAAGCAATTTCTTTTTCTTCAGAATAGTTCCCCTTTAATAGTGATTCCCCTTTTACATTTGTAATTGCTAAATAAATTGCATTTCCTACACTAGGATTTCGATTCAAAGTCTCTAAAATTTCCTGCATTCCCTTTTCAATTATTTTTTCATTAAATATAATAACACGCAATTGCCCCAACTCTAGAGGTCCAGAAGATTTTTCGGATGCTCTTGCAAGAACTTCTCTACCAGTCTGGCCTGATGCTGAATAGATTTTCGTTTCACCTTCCCCGCCTCCTTTATAAGCTGAAATCGCAAAGGTTCCTTTTAGCTTACCTTTTGCTTCGGTATCATATGCCGCAACTTGAACTAAGTCAATGTCATCCACAATTTTCGTTTTAGCACAACCTATTAAGAAGACACTTACTATAAGGAAAAGTATCCATCGCTTCATGTTTATCTCCTTAACTTTATTTTGGCGGTTTGAATTAGCCATAGTACAGGTAGGTATACATATATATATATAAAGCCCATTTGACCTGTCCAAGTATTTAATAAGTTAATTTTATTACGGTTATTCAAGAAAAATGATAAAACAAAGATGAATAGGATGATAACTGGCAAAACATATTTTTGCTTTATTCCCAGTGCCTCTTTTATACCACGACTTACTCCCCATAATGTAAAGGAAACATTGGGTAATATAAAAAAAGCCCAAACAGAAACAATAATGTATTCAAACCGCTCTATAAAGGGAAATTGTATAATTTTAATCATGCTTAAATATGCCCATATCGCACTCGCTAGTTGTTTTTCACTAAAAAACGCAAGAGTTAAAATCATAAGGTATGTGTAGACAATAGTCGTTACTAAATTTGCATAGTGCGCATATTTTTGAGACGTTTTTGCCTTTTTAATAAATGGGTAGTACAGCAATAACATTTCAAATCCAAAAAAACTAAACATATTTCCTTTCATTCCTTTCATAATTTCTAGGAATGAATGCTGTGCAATTGGAAATAAATTTCGGAAATCTGCATACTGCAAAGGATAAAAAAATGTGAAGATTAGAATGCTTGGGATAACGATTCCAAAGAAACCGATTCCGGCAACTACACGAAATCCTCCAGTAACAATGTAATAGCATAAACCCAAAAAAGCCCCAGCTATAACCCAAGATGAAATAGAAGGAAACATCCAAACATGTACTACTTCGATATAAGTATGTAGTGTTGTTGCACCTAACAATACAATATAGGATAAAAAAATGAAGTTGAATATTCCACCAATCCATTTTCCAAGTACGTTTTGATTGATTGCAATGATGTCTCCATTACCCTGATTTAAAATCTGATATATGATCCAAATCATAAGATTAACAGATATTCCAAAAAGTAGCGTGCTAATCCACGCATCATTTCCAACTAATTTTGCACTAATCCTTTCAAAACCAAGCATACCAACCCCCATCTGTATAGTAATAATTAAAAAAAATACCATATATGGAGAGACTTGATACTCAATTGGGATCTGTTTCATAATGCTCCTCCCTGTTAAATTCAATCATCAAAATCATTTCTTGATAGTATTTTATTTTTCTCTACCTCTTCTGGATTAAAGCGAAAACGCTGTTTAGACCTTGAAAAAATAGGACGTCGAAACATCGCTGAAATCGGCATACGTACAATACTGTCTTTCCAATCTGTAAGGCGTGTAGGATAAAAAGGAAACAAATAAGGACGTCTTAATGATTCTGTACGTAATAAACGTGCTAAAAGCAAAGAGCTTGTTAAAACAATTCCTAATAAACCCAACAGGTGTGCGGCGATTATAAAAGGAAAACGAATTACTCGAATTGTATTACCAATTCGATATATTGGTGCTGTAAATGAGCTAAGGGCTGAAAGTGCAACAATGATAATAAGTACATTACTTGTAAGACTTGCCTCTACCGATGCCTGTCCAATTACAATACCACCTACTATACCGACAGTTAGACCCACTTTAGTTGGTAAACGTGCCCCCGCTTCTCTCAGTAATTCAATCGTTATTTCTAAAAAAAGTGCTTCAATAACTGGAGGAAAAGGTACTTTACTTCTCGATATGATTAACGTTTCAAGAAGTTCTCTCGGAATTAGCTCGTAATGATATGTTAAAATTGCAACATATAATGGAGTTGTTAAGACAGAAAAAATAAAAGCAAAAAGCCTTAGCAGTCGAAAAAAGGAGGAAATAATCCAAGGCATGGTGTAATCTTCTGTCGTAGAAAAAAAGTCAATTAATGTTGTTGGAAGAGTGATAGCATAAGGCGAGCCATCTACAAAAAGTGCAATTTTCCCTTCTGCTAATACAGCTGCCACACGGTCCGGACGTTCTGTATTCAAAAATTGAGGGAATATAGAATTCGGGTTGTCTGCAATTAACTGCATCAAATAAGTACTATCCAAAACATGGTCTGTTTTTATTTGACTTACCCTTTTTATAATTTCTTGTAGATTTTGATCATTTACAATTCCCTCAATAAATACAATCGCAACAGTTGTGTTAGAGAGAGATCCTACTTTCAATTCTTTCATTTGTAAATAAGGTGTTGGAAGCTTTCTACGTACTAAATTTAAATTTACATCTAAATCTTCGACAAATGCGATTTGCGGACCCACAATATTGTATTCAATTTCGGCTTTTGTAATATCCCTTTTTTCTTTCTTTGACACATTTACTAACAAACAATTTAATTTATCTGTATCGAACTGAATCAGTATATAGCCATTTAAAATACTATCCTGAATATCTTCCATTTGATTTGTTATTTTTGAATTCTCAAAAGGTAAGACAGAGTGAATATCTTGTAACGAATCGAAGCTCTTCTCTTTTATATAAGTCAAAACCTCTTCATGAAATATATTTACATCGATTAATGTTCTAAAATATGAAATGACTATAGAGGAATTATTAGAAGCAATTTCCAACGTTATAAAATCTTTAGATTTTTTTAGTAATTTCATTAAATCCTGCAAAGATTCTATAGAGTAAACAGATATTCTTTCATGTGGTTTCAATTGATAATACCCTTCCTTTCAGAAAGAAACTATATATAGTTTTCAGGAAATTGCTATTTTTAAAATTAGGGATGGTGATATGTAAATATACTTATTGAATTAATAATAACGCCTTTGAAAATAACTTAACCAAAATTAGTTAAAAAATGTATTAAAAGTAAAAATAAGAAATGTTTTCGAGCATAATTACAATATTAAAAACATCCTTTCTTTTAGTTCTAAAGAAAGGATGTTTTTATAACAAGCTTTTTCAATTGTCTATTCTATAGGGTAAATTTACCAGTGTTCTTCTCTTTATTATTTCATTAAGTAACATTAGCATTACATTCTGTATGGTTTCTTTAAAAATTTCAGTAAAAGAATATATTAATTTTGAAGTGTACAAATAGGGAGAGTGACTTCAACTGTAGTCCCCTTATTCACTTCACTCTCAATAAATACCTTTCCCTGATGTGTTTCAATGATTTTATAACAGATCATTAACCCTAAGCCAACCCCCTCTTCTTTAATACTATAAAAAGGTTCTCCAAGGTATGGTATACGTTCTTTTGGAATCCCACACCCTTGATCGATAAAACGAATTCTTACTTGATTATTATCAAGTATATTTATTTGAATCAGAATTTCCCCTCCCATCGGCATAGATTCAATTGCATTTTTTAATATATTAACAAATACTTGTTTTAATTGATTTCCTTCACATGAAATCAATGGAATACCAGGGTTAAGATCGATTCTAAATTTTATATTATGCATCATTGCTTGAGGTTGTAGTAGCATTAAAACTTGATCCATTAGCACACTAATATCATTAGGTTGTATTTTTACCACCTGTGGTTTGGCTACCGCCATAAATTCAGTTGTTATGCTCTCTATACGCTCAATCTCTGATGATACTATATTAATATAACCCTGATTATTCTCATTTTCTGTTGATTTTAGTAATTGCATGAACCCTTTCATTGCAGTTAATGGATTATTAATCTCATGAGCCATTGCAGTCGCTAATTGTCCTACAACAGCAAGTTTTTCAGATTTTCGTAATAATTCTTCTGTTTTTAGCCGTTCAGTGATATCACGAGAAATACTTAGGAAAACCTTTTTACCATTTAAGTTAAAAACACGAACACTAAACTCAGCTGTTATTACTTTTCCTGTTGGAAAAACATATTCATCTTGCAAAGTGAAGGAAGTTTGTCCCTTTTTAATTTTTTCTAATAGCCTTACGATCATTTGAGAATCTTGTGGTACTATATTTGAAAATGATAATGAGAGCAACTCTTCTCTACTATATCCAAATCTTCTACACCCAACAGGGTTTACCTCAATAAATCGACTTGGAGCATTATCTTCATTCAGCTCTACTACATATACCGCATCAGTTGCTTGTTCAATTAGTGCACGGTACTTCATTTCACTATCTCTTAATTGCTGGTGTAATCGATGTCGTTCTCTTTCTGCTTGTTTTCTTTCAGAGATGTCTCTACATATTGCTGATAAAGCTATCACATTTCCTCTTACATCTAGTATAGGAGAAACTGTCAGACTGACATCAAGAAGACTCCCATCGCTCCTTTGTCTAACAGTTTCTAATCTAGTAACCACAGATTCGCCTGTTAGAATTTTCTGAATATTTTTAAGCGATTCTTCCATTAAAAAATCTGGTACACAAGGTAATCTCTTACCTATGATTTCTTGTGATGACCACCCAAATATCTTTTCATAAGCTTTATTTGCTTGTAAAATATGCCCTTCTCGATCAGAAATGGTAATAGCATCTAGATTGTGCTTTATAAATGATTCCAATAATTCTTTGGTAGCGCTTAATTCTGATTCTACCTTTTTCCTTTCGGTTATATCAACTGTAGAACCAACAACTTCAATAACTTGTCCATTTCGTTTAATCGGCCTAAGCGCAATAAGAATAATAGTTTTATCATTTGGCCAAGGTAATTCAAATATAATTTCTTTTCCTTCCCATGCCTGAAGATAGTACTTCATCAATTGTGGAACTAAATGTGGAGGAACAATAGAAGCATCAATAGTACGTAAGCTTTTTCCTACCACCTGTTCAGAATAAAATCCGTTTTGATAATAAAACTGTCCATCACATAAAGTGTGTATAAAGTGCTTATCCACTTTTTTAAATTTAAAAATTCCTCCTTGAAGCTCATGTACGGTATCTGCAAGTTCTTGCTTCGATTTTTTTAATTCTCGATTCATTTTAGATAAGTCCTGTGTTAAATAATACAATCTCTGGTAGGCTTCCATAAGAAATAGCCCAATTAAAAGTCCTAACGCTATATATAATAAGCCTCCTGTGTAAAGTAATGTAGTATTAAATAATACGCCAACTAACCACTTTATTCCAATAAAAACAGAAAAATATAACGATGCACTTTTAAAAGGATGTAGTTTTTTAAAATAAGTTTTAAAGGTAGAAAATAGAATCCCCATACCTAAATAAGCAATCACAGGAGGTTCCCAGTACCCTCCTGTGTAAAAGATACGCATTACAATTATGCTAATTAACGTAATCCAACCAGCAATACGACCAAAGTAAATAAAAGATAGAATAAGAGGAACAACCCGAAGATCGTAAGAAAATCCCATGTATGGAAAAGAAAAGAACATTAACGTAACTGCAATAATCCCTCCATAGAGCTTTTCGAAATATCGACTAGAATTAATTGTAAACACTTGAATAAATATTGCTGCGCTAACTAATAAAGAAAAAATAGAAAGGTTGATGAAATAATCTTTAATAATCATGTAATGTCCCTCCTTGCATTAAGTGTATTCGACAAAAAAGCTAAAAATCCTACAAATTGTATAAACAGTTCAAATGCATAAATTTTAAACTAGGATAAAATCTGGAAAAGTAAATAAGGAGCACAGCAGATGAGATATTTTAATGAAAAATAGTTCAAAAAAGATAATAGTAACCGTTGACTACTATTATCTTTTTTCTTTAAGTTATCGTAATACGTATGAAACTCTAAGGGACGTGGTATGTCATTTCATTAAACAATGATTATATGCTGAGTCATGAATATAGAAACTTCAACAGTAATTTTTGAAAAATAACATAAAAAAACAAAACTATCTTTGAAAATGGAAAAAATCTATATAAATGTCAACTAATCTATGTACAAAAACGTTCACTTAATTTTGCATAAAGTCACTCCACTTAGGAAGCTAAGTAGTTCTTCAAGGTCGATAAGAACACCTGTAGATGCTTCAGGATAACTACATAATTGTATGAGTAATGTACTTGAAACCTTTCGGTAAAACCATACACATAATACAACTAACTCCTTGGTTCAATATTTACTTTTTCGCTGAACAAATTCTTTTTCTTGAGCAAAATATTCTAGGATATAAGGAGATTTTTCAATTAACTTGGTGTCTAGTTTATTCTCCAGCTCCAATTACTTCGTTACTTTCAGATTCAGTTCATTATATTTTGTACTTTGTCTTTATACACAACATATTCTTTACCATCCACTACTGCTACTACCGCAAATTCATCATTTGGATTGAATGAAAGCCAATCAGCCCACATGTTAGTATTAGCCCCTCCACTCCACATATTATGAACAGTGTTTTTAGTTAAATTCATAACTTTATAAGACGCATTTGGCGCATTTGTTCCAGTCTTTATTTCAAAAGTGTATGCGTTATGAATTTTTTTATAAAAGTAGAAAACGTTTGATGGACGAAGCTGATTCAAAAAATCCTGTTCTTTTTTCTCTGCAATTTTTATCCCTTCTTGCAAAGTGACAACATCTGTTTTTAATGTTTTCCAACTGTTTTTCGCTGCATTCAAGCTAGGGGTTAAGAATTTATATTTATTTTGATCAGCTTTTTGATCAGCTTTATCAATATGTCCCAGTACACCCGAATATTGAGAATCTAAATCCTCCCATTGCGTAGACATATAAGTAAGAGCAGTGATAGCACTATCAAGCGTACTATGCATATCACTAATATTATGAAATGCAACTCCAACTACACGATTCAATGTTATTTTATAATCTACAGTCTGACGCAATTTTGCTAATTCAGGTTCTAGCCAACCTAACTTACCTCTTGCATCACCTATCATTATGCCACCAGCAATCAAGGTTGGAATAAAGGGGATTTTTACCATGTCTAACCCCTTAGATTCTATGTCTTTCTGATATTTTACTTGTCCTAAAAGGTCCTCTAGACGCTTTTGGTCAGCCTCCACATCAGCACCTTGGTTTTTTAAAATCGATTGCAATGTCTCTTTATGACTTCCAAATGTTCTAACATCTTCTCCAATAGCATTTTTTAATTGAATTAATTCTTCTATTAATGCTTTTGCAGACTTTTGATTTTGTTGAATTCCTCCCTGTAAATCTGTAATCCCTTTTTTTAAAGTATCTCCATTTCCATTATTGATCGCCTCTACTAATGTTTCATAATAATTTTCAAATTTTGTATCGTATTCTATAATGCCTGTCAATGTATCAAAAAGCTGTTTTTTCACTTGTGTATTCCATGTAACAGCATGTGCTCTTGCATTCTTTTGATCTTGTACAATTTTACTAGGTAAATCTGCATTTCCATTAATAGTTATTCCTTCAAAACTCACATCTGGATTATTAATTAGCAAATAAGAATATTCATTCATAGCTTTTGCAAATAAACCAGCATCTTGCAAAGCTTTTTTCATCTGTTCTTCATTTGCTGAAAGAGATATATTTTCATTGTTCGTTTGTTCAATTTCAATCGCAAAAGTTTCTAGTGGTATGACTGCATAAGTAGTTGTTATAGTTAAAAACGCTGATACAGCGAGTAGTTTATTAGGGATTTTTTTCATCATTTCGTATTCCTCCTATATAAGGTATGGTTTCAAGTTCTAATCTTATTAAAAAGCGATGTCTTTCAAAATGAGTTCTACATCTTTTATCAGTATCGTTTGAACTTTCTTTAGCAGCCTTCAAATCATTAAGTATTAAAGAAAATGTATATAATCTGCTTCAAATTAACCGATTCTGTTGCAAATTTTAAAAAAGCAATTAAACTACAAGGTTATTTTTTATTCGAATCATACTTATATATAATTGAAAGGCGAAGTCTTTAATGAGACTCCGCCTTTCTGTTATATAAGGATTTATTAATTATTACTTTTCTGTTTAACAGTGTAATCATAGACTTTCTATGTTTTAGTTCACTTTACGCAGAATTAATATTTCCCTATTTTTGTGGAGTAACAGTTTCCACTTTTAATTCCTTTATTCCTTCTTTTAATGTAACAGCATCTGTTCGTAATGTTTTCCAACTGTCTTTCGCTGCATTTAAATTAGGTTTTAAGAATTTAAATTTATTTTGATCGGCTTTTTGAGCTGCATTCTCAATATGCCCTAGAACGCCCGAATATTGAGAATCTAAATCATGCCACTGCGTGGACATATAAGTAAGAGCGTTAATAGCATCATCAAGCGCCTTGTGCATTTCATTAATATTACTGTAAGCAACTCCAACTACACGATTTAAGGTTACTTTATAATCCACAGTCTGACGTAATTCTGCTAATAAAGGCTCTAACTTACCTAAATTATCCCTTGCTACTCCCACTATAATACCGCCAATTATTGGTAGACCCAAAATAGCACCCTTCATTACATTAAACCCATCAGATTCTAATTGTTTATAATAGTTTACTGATCCTAATACTTCTTCTAGACGCTTTTGATCGGCATCAACATCTGCACCTTGATTTTTTAAAATTGACTGCAAGAGCTCTTTATTACTTCCAAAAGCTCTAACATCATATCCAATAGAGTCTCTTAATTTAGTTAATTCTTCTATTAGTTGTTGTGCATACTTTTGATTTTGTTGAATTTCACCTCGCAAATCTGTAATCCCTTCTTTTAAAGTTTCTCCATCCCCTGTATTAATCGCTTCTACCATTGTTTCATAATAATTGTCAAATGTTGTATCGTATTCAACAATACCATTCAATGTATCTAAAAGCTGTTTTTTTACTTTCGTATCCCAAGTAACAGCATGTGCCCTTGCATTCTTTTGATCTTGTACGATTCTACCAGGTAAATCTACATATCCATTAATGGTAATTCCCTCAAAATTCACATCAGGATTCTTAATTAACATATAAGAATAGGCATTCATAGATTTTGCAAATAATCCAGCCTTTTGCAAGGTCTCTTTCATTCTCGCTTCATTTGCAGAAAGAGCCGTATCTCCATTGTTCGTTTGTTCAATTTCACTTGCAAAAGTTGTTACTGGTGAAACTACATTAGCAGTTGTAATAGTTAATAGCGTCGATACAGCGAGTAATTTATAAGGGATTTTTTTTATCATTTCATTTTCCTCCAATTTAGGTTTTAAATTTCAGTTCTACTCCTGTTTAAAAGCAATATCTTTTGAAATGAATTCTGCATCTTTATGAATATCATTCCAACTTTCTTTAGCGGCTTTTAAATCATCTGGTATTAAAGAGAATTTGTGGTCTTGCATAGAATCGATATTATCCAGTAAATCTGTATAATTTGCGCCCATTGTATTCCATTGCTTTTGAATATTTGTTAGAGACAATATCGCTTGATCTACAGTCTGATATAAATATGCCAATGTTTCTTTCGCGTTAGTAAGCGAAAGAACTGCTTGATTAGCACGATCTGCTTTCATACTTAATTCTCCGATTTTGTTAGAAATTTCATTATAGGAGTCCATATGCTTAGATGCTGTGACACCAGCCGCAGTTCCTAGACCGATACCAGCTGCACCAAGAGCCGAGAGTCCACCAACAACAGCCGGTGTTGCTGTACCGCCAGTTACAACAATAACTACCGCTCCTCCAATAGCTGCAATAACTAAAATAGCTGCTCCCAATCCACCACCAATTGACCATGCTAATACATCATCAAAATGTTTTTTCTGTGTAGAACGAAGTTGCTCAATTTCAGCTTGAAGTTGTGGAATCGTTGCCTGTTGACCTGCTAATATTGCAGTTAATCCACCTTTCCCATCTGGACCACCAACATTATTTTTAAAATCTGTAGAATTTTGATATAGTTTCCCTTTGAAGTCTTGTAGCATCTTAATCACATCTGTAACTTCTTTTGAATTTGTATTGATTGTAGTAATTAAATCATTTATACCCTCTTTTAGACCTGCCTTATCTTTCTTTTGTACAGTTTCTACTAATGTGTCGTAATAATTTTGAAATTGTTCATCGTAATTTACAATATTACGAGCAGTTTTTTGAATCTGTGGCTTCGCTGTATCTAACCAGTAATTCGCATTGATTCGTGACAGCTCTTGATTAAGGTGAATATTTTTGAGCAACTCTCCCCCCTCTGAGCCTAAATCGATATTAGATAAATTTACATTTGGTTGCTTAATCATTGTTTTTGCGTATAAATCCATTACTAGAATATGAGACCCTGTTTCAGCTAATGCTTTCTTCAGTCCTTCGGGGCCTAATGCATAATTGCCTACTTTTTGTTCTTGAGCGGTCGTTTCTTGTGCAAATGCATGAATAGTGTTACCGGTAGTAGCAGTTATAACAGTTGCTAATGTAGCTAAAGTTAGTACTTTGAATGGAAATTTTTTCATGACTATTCTCCTTCTTTCGCTAAATGCTTATAATCTGTATGAATTCCCTAAAAACGCAATATTAAAATTTATATACTTGTTCTTCAAGGTAACTTATTACATTTTTTAATTGTCTTAATGTATCTTTTTGAGACTGCTCGTTAGTTGTATCAACATTAGTAGATAATTTTGTAATGCTATTTTTTATTAGATTTAAATCTTCTTTATAGCGCTTTAGTAGATCCAGTTCTACATCTACTTGATTTGCAAACGTATGCAAATCATTTTGTGTAAGAAGAAGCATTGATTTTTGTAAATCAGCTATTGATAGTTTCGTTGTTAAATCATATATTTTTTGATTTTGTTTCTCTAAATCATCTAAATATGCTCGCTGTTCTGCTGTTAATTTATTTACTTCAGCAAAAACGCCAAATGTTTTCTTAATCTTTTCGGTATCAATGACCTTCATCAGGTCATACTCTTGTGTTTTTGCTGCGGCTGCGGCTGCTATTTCACCTTGTTTGCTTTTCTCAATTGCTTCACGAGCTGCTTTTTTTGCTGATTCAATCTCTAGAGCAGTTTTACCTTGTTCTGTCGCTTCTTGCGCCGCTTTTTTCTCCGCTTCTAGAATAGAGTTGTTAATTTCTTTTCCTTTGTTATACGCTGCCACCCCTGCTTGAGCAGCTGGTTCAATAATTTCTTTTGAAAGACTATAAACTTCTTTGAATATAGCAAATCCCTGCTCATTTAAAGCTCCTGGTATTAATGCAATTTGCTGTAAATCATTTTGAATTGCTTTTTTGGTATTTAATATTTCATTTTTTAACTGATCTATTTTTCCTGTTCCATCTGTACTTAGTATGCCTTGCGCAGTTGCCACATTAGTATCAAAATCTTTTAATTTTTTATCAAGCTGTAATTTAAGATCTGTTAATTCATTGATTTGTCGTTGCGCATTTTCTTGATTCGTCATAGCCATTTCTTGAAGTACTTCAAGTCTATCCGAAAACCCTTCTCTATCTTCTTTATTGTCTACAAACGATTTTAATGTCGGGTAATAACTATTAAATTTTGTTACAAATCCTTTACTTTTTGAATTTAATAGAATTAACTGTGGATAGAGTTCCGATGACCATTCCTTCATATCTTGTTTGATTAGGAATTGATTGGTATTTAAAGCTGGGACTTCCTCTAGCTGTACATTAGGACTCATTAAAGATTGATCAATATACGTTTGGATTAATTTAGATTGCGCACCTAATTTTCGTAATGAAGAGGAAATATCCATGCCTTCCTGTTGAGTTTCCGCTTGAACGATTGGTGTTGCGAGAGTATTGATAGGAATAGTTGCTCCAGTTACAATGGATGTGACTAATAATCCTGTCATTATTTTAGTTTTCATTCCGTACACTCCTTTACCATTGTTTTTATAACTTAATTCATATAACTTGTACGACCGCTCTCTTTGTAAACTGGATAAGAAGGAGAAATCTTTCAGATACGTTAATATCGTTGTTTTTTACTTCTAATAGGATGTAAGGATTTTATTTATCTCTCATTTCGATACTCTATTTTTTTAAATATAAATAACAAAAATTTATTAACTATATTTGAATCAGGCACCTTATGAGTAGTAAATTATTAATTCTTTCCTAAAGTTGCGGTTTAACTTACAGAATCGTGAGGATCAATAAACCAATGCTTACAGTTAATCTTGTCATAACATTGTTTAATTTCAATTTGATAATATCCCTCTTAGTTTTGTCAGCAAACTCCTTAGTAGACAACAAAAGGTGAAATTATACTGTACATTACTTATACTTTTATTGCGGAATAACTTCACTTTTGTTATGCAGAAACTTAGAACACGTTTATTACCAATTTGATTCTTGACCTCTTGTAAATAAATTGACTATTTAGAAAATTATTAAAGACATAATGTTACTTATAACTTCACTATAATTCCTATTAGCGTAACCTTCTCCTTTCTGTCTGGTCATACCAGTTATGTTGTTCATTAAAACATTAAATTTTTAATGCGTAAATAGAAAAATTTTGTCGATTATGCTCGATAATTTACTGTTAAATAAAAATATGAACCGAAAAAAATTATATAAATATAGTTATTCGTAAATTTCATTTCTGTAATTGTAATGATTACAAATTAATGTGTATACGGTTAAAAATAACTATTTTAGCTCAACCAAGAAATTTTATTTTAGAAAAAATACTTATAGAATAATATAATAGGTTTTTTTATACTTTTTTACCTTTATTTAGTTATGTATAATTGCATAAAATGTAGATATATTTAGTAATATATGTTATATTATTGATTTTTTCACGGAATATCCCAATATCATTATTAATAAATATCTAATATGAAGATATTAGTCTATAAACTTATCATCGTTATAAACATAGGTTTTAAATTACAAAAAAGCTACAAAGCTTCCTTGGAACACTTTGCAGCCTTCTATCTTTTTGTTTCCTTTAGCAAAATAATGGTTAGTGAATTTTCATTTTTTGGGATACTTACACCCATGTTTAAGTCTTTACATTGGAGACAGTAGGTAACAAACTTATATTATTGTATATTTTTCACGGTACTGCCTAGGGGTCATGCTAGTGATTTTTTTGAAAACTCTTATAAAATAACTTTGGTCATTAAAGTTAAGCCAAGCACAGATATCTGATAACGAATAAGTAGTGAGTGTTAATAATTTCTTTGCTTCTTCCACTCGTTCCCTTTGAATATATTCGCTTAAAGTAATTCCCATTTCTTTTTTAAATAGTTTAGACAGATAAGTAGGCGTAATTTCTAAATGATTAGCAAGTTCATTCAGAGATATTCCATCGTAAACATTTTTATTAATATGTTTTATACATGTAGTAACCGCGTAAGAATACTTTTTTGCATTGTATTCTTTCACACGATCTGCAAAAGTACGTAAAGCATCCCCTGACAATCGCTTTACAGATTCTACATTATCTAATTGTTCCAGGGTTTGTATATATAAAATACTATGAGCAAAAGCAATATCTGGTGGCAGGTTTCCTTCTATTGCATATCGAGTGGCTAAGGTAATCGCAATAATTCCAAGGTTTTTTTGATTCCTCAGCGGATCCTCTATTAGCATAAGTTCAACATCTTCTTGCGAAACCGCATACATATACTGTATTAACTTTTTTTTATTCCCTTCTTTAATAGTCGAAAAGAAATCATTTACTAATGACATATTGTGCGTTTTAGGTTTGTTTTGTCGACGTTTTAAAATATATAAATCAGGTTTCACATTTTTATTAGGAATTTCCTCTAGTACTTTATTTTTTTCCAAGACAATATCTACATCTAACTTTTCATTGAAAATCATGTAATGTAATAGAATTCCCATATCAATTAATGTAGTTTTTTTAATCTCAGATAAACACTGATAATAGGCAAGTCTTTCTTGAATGTTATCATTTGATTTAAATTCTTTCTGAAATTTTATGATCATATCATCTGAATCTTTTGGATGTATAGTAGGACCGATTATAATAGTCCCTTTAATATCATCATGATTTTCTATATGAATTAGAACAAAATTTTCAAGATAGTTGTTACTTCGGAAAAGTGGCAAGTTAAAGGGATCGTTTTCTTGATAAATATCACTAAGATGTTCTTCTTTTGAAGAATAAAAAGGACTACAAACATTATCAGATGTAGAATGATATAAAATTTTTCTGTCTGCAGATAAAATATGTACAGGGGCATTAAATGCTTTATGTGCAAGATCACACAAGTGTTGTATATCGATAGAAGTATTCATTACATTCTCCTTTATAGATCCATAAAATATATTCTGTTAGATATAATTCACGACAAATAATACTATAAAATATCAAATTAGTACAATTCACAACAAAATATTACTATATCTTTTTTATAAAAATCATATATTATTTAATTGTAGTTAGCATCTAAATATCAGAGTAGATAAGTAAACGAAATAAGCTAAGTTCTTTTCTTAATTCTACAAGATATAATTATTGAACTTGAGAAAACAGTGAAGCACTACAAAATACAGTGGTAGTCAATGCGAGGACCGAGATAGAAAAATATTACAAATAAAACGAAAGTAACAGGAGATACTGTACCACCGCAAGAAATAACAGTCAAAGTTCCAATTCAATCATTTATACAAATTGAATTCAAAAAATAAATACTGCTAATTTAAATATGAAACTGAAAAACTATTTTGCTCCAAATTTTAGAAAAAGATAATAAAGAAGTCGTGAAATCGGAAAAAGAGGAAAGCGATACGGCTATTTTTGAAACACTATGTTTTGAAAAGTACAAGGTGGAGGAAATTCAAGTGCTCAATTAAACATTTAATTGAGAGAAAGGTCTTTTCATCAACTAAAAATAAAAATAAAAAACGAATGGAATATTCAAAAAATGACACTATATTACTGGTCGTAACATTAGTTTTACTTTCCACAAAAGAGGGAAAAATATATAGACTTTACAAATACTAAGAATAGCAAAATAGCTAGTTTTATTACCGCATCACATAAAGTGAAACTTTAATCAGTGGGGGTTTTGTTCATCCCCCACTGATTATTAGCCCACACAAATCGGGCTTTTACAGACAGTTGATCCCCCACCTAACTTCTTTGCTTCCGCTGAATTTTGAGGTGGGGGTCTTACTGCCCGGCAAATAGCGGGATAAACTTATTATTAATTTCCAAACACAATAGTTGTTAATCAACAAAAAACTTCAATAATTAAGGTACACAGTAAATTGATCTCAAAACAGTAATTACTACAGTATCAGTTTTTACTTATTCTATAAAAAAAGAAATATCACTTAACAATTATTATTTTATATCGATTTAGACATAAAACATTATATTATATCAGCTTAAGTATTATGGAATTAAAATTACAAATAACACCAAAACTATTTTAAGAGCTCATACATCGTTCGTATCGAATTTACCACCTTTAGATACCTATGTCATTAACACAACTAAAAAAGATTATCACAAAGGAATCTGAGAGGTTTTTTCAATTCCGAAATTTATTTTTTTGTAAATTAAAGGAAAAATAATCCATATATATACGGATTATTTTCTTAGTGTAATCTGTATTGACCTGTTAACTGTTTATCAGCCATTCGAACTAAGCGTTTTGTAATCTCTCCACCGATCCGAACCATTTGCAGATGATGTGATGTATCAGGTCCCAGTGT
The DNA here is from genome assembly GCF_022663475.1 of Bacillus cereus group sp. BfR-BA-01382. Classification (NCBI taxonomy): domain Bacteria; kingdom Bacillati; phylum Bacillota; class Bacilli; order Caryophanales; family Bacillaceae; genus Bacillus; species Bacillus cereus group sp. BfR-BA-01382. Next base: position 100,510 of record NZ_JAKUFQ010000002.1, on the reverse strand, counting down.
GACTCCTAGTTCAAAAGCAATTTCATACTTTATTTGCTCAATAGTACTTGTAGTAGCAGAAATAAGAATTTCATTTGTATTACTTTCGTATCTTTGAATATTTATAATTGCACTTCCAATATATTTATAAATAACATGTGCCTACTTATGCTATTTATGCATAAGTAACCTAATTTCTTCCAGCATTTTTATAGGAACCCTTTCCCTCCCCTTATTCCACCAATTAAATTTGAAACACAAATGTACATTGCAGTTCAATATAACAATAAAAGCTACAAAAGCAACGAATTTACTACTTTAAAGTTAAGTGTTTAACCTTGAAATACTTAAATTCTTTTTTCCAGATAAAGCATACATTATATCTTGATGCTTTATTGTCCTCTTATAATTATGTGGCATCGGGAATTTGTTTCGGTGTTCTTTCATTATAATTAAAGTTTGAAGTTCTATGCTCAATACTTTTGCGAGAACATGATAGTTATATCCATTGTTTAACAGAGAAATTATGTCATAAAACATAGTTTTTCCGCCTACTAATTTTATCAATCTATTCTTTAACTCATCCCTTTTTTCTTTAGCTTCCTCAATTTCTAACAACATGGATTTTTTATTTGTTTGCTTAATGTATTGAGTATATAACTCTGGGAATTCTTTTTGGACTTCTTTGTTTAATACTGGTTTATATTTAATCATATAAGTAACTTGTAACAATGAGCGTTTTAACAAACTATCTTCAATGAGATACGCTACTTTATTAAATAAATGTACATATTCCTTAATATTGGAATAACTATTAAAATGAGCTAATACTCTACTTTTTATACTAAAAGCCTTGCCTATATAAATAATATTGTCATTATAATCTTTAATAAAATAAATACCACTGTCATCTTTTTCTAATTCATTATCCAGTTCTTCTAGACTCATAAAATGCAATTCACTCATACTTTCCTCTCCTTATTAGTTTTAAATCATGAAAAACAGGCAAGGTTTCTAAAAAAGGCACTCAGCTGTCCTAGGATTTTTCATTTTATTTCTTGCTAAATATCAAAAAACTGTTTCTATGTTGCTCAACTATCAATATGATTATTAATAAAATTTTCTATCGTTATTATCTCGCAATTTTATTATGTAATTTCGAGATCGTTTCCTCATTTAAATTACTGTGTTTTATCGAATAAAAGAAATATATGACTGCCCCAATAGTAATCCAAATACTAAAGTACATCCATGTCCTTAACGGTAAATTTAGCATTAAAAACAAACAACATACAATTGAAACGCTTGGTAATACAGGTACAAAAGGTACCATAAATCCACGTTTTAAATTTGGGTGTGATTTACGTAGAATAATAACTGATAGACAAACTAACGCAAACGTCACCAAACTACCGATATTAACTAAATTAACCAATTCTTTCAAATCAATAAACCCAGCTATTATAGAGCTCCCTATTCCTGCCAATCCAGTTATAAAAGTGGGTGCTCCAGTTTTCTTATTAACTTTCGCAAATGATTTCGGTAACAATCCATCACGACTCATTGCAAAGAATACTCGTGTTGCTGCATACATATTGGAAAAAATAACAGCCATAAGGCCAATTACAGCACCTGCAGCAATTGCACCAGCGACTTTTCCTTGTCCTACCACTTCCATTACATAAGCCATTGCCTCAGGGACATTTAATTCTTTATAGGAAACCATTCCTGTTATAACAAGGCATACGATAACATAAATAATTGTACATATGATTAATGATGCAATAATACCGATGGGAAGATTACGCTTCGGATCTTTTACTTCTTCTGCTGAAGTTGCTAATATATCAAAACCTGTGAAAGCGAATAAAATAGCTGCTCCACCCGTAAAAACCCCACTTAAACCGTATGGTGCAATTGGTATCCAGTTCATTGGTTTTACATAGAATATACCAACTGTAATAAACAACAAAATCATACCAATTTTAATCAATACCATTATATTATTGATTCGTTTACTTTCCCTTGTACCACGGGATAACATCCATGCTAATATCAATGTAATGATTACTGCTGGTAGATTCACAATACCACCATGTGAAGGGATCGTTACTAGAGCTTTAGGTATCTCTAATCCAAACCCCTTTTATTAAATTGTGGAAATAGCCTGTCCATCCAGCAGCGACAGCCGCTGTTGCCACAATATATATTAACAGTAAAGACCAACCTACTAGATGAGCAACAAACTCACCAATTGTTGCATATGAGTACGTATATACACTACCAGACGCCGGGAGTGTGGAAGCAATTTCTGCGTAACATAATGCTATAAATCCGCATATAATTGCTGCAAGTACAAATGAAAAAATAACTGCTGGACCAGCATCTCTTGCTGCTACTAATCCAGTTAACACAAGAACCCCCGTTCCAATTATCGAGCCTACCCCTAACATAATTAAATCAAATGCTCCTAATGTTTTCGTTAAGGCCTTACTTTGATTATGCTCCAACAATTGTGTAACGGATTTCTTTTTTAATAACTTACTCATATTCTCTGTATCCCCTTTAAAATAAGGTTTGCTCTTCTCATTATTGTTGTATATAAATTTACTTAGTTATTAGATAGTCTTATAATATTTCTTTTACATTAAATAGATTTGAAATATTATATAAATTCGCTTCTCACTTACTAGTTAAACTAGACATTTCCATAGATTTTTGCGTACAACGTTTCATAGCTGAAATGATAGCTGTTCTTAAACCTTTTTCTTCTAGCGTTACTACAGCTTCTATCGTCGTTCCACCTGGAGAACAAACCATATCCTTCAATTCACCTGGATGTATTCCTGTTTCCAATACCATTTTTGCAGAACCTAATACAGCCTGAGCCGCAAATTTATAAGCTTGTTTTCTCGGCATACCGCCAAGTACAGCAGCATCTGCCATGGCTTCTATAAACATATACACATATGCTGGAGAAGAACCACTAATAGATGTAACAACATCCATTAGTTTTTCATTTATGACCTCCGTCTGGCCGAAAATATTAAATATGTTCAGTACCTCTTTTATATCTTTTTCTGTAACCATTTCATTAAAACATAACGCAGACATTCCTTCTCCAACAAGTGCCGGTGTATTAGGCATTACTCTAACAACTTTCAACTTTCTACCAAATTCATTCTCAGTGCTCTTAATACTTTTTCCTGCAGCAATAGTTACAACGATTACATCATTTTTTATTTGATCTTTTATTTGGTTAATTACCGATGAGTATAAATCTGGTTTGATTGATAAAATTAAAATGTCAGCGCTGTTAGCGACTTCATTGTTGTTAGTAGTTATAGTTATGCCATATTCATTACTAGCATTTTTTAAATTAATGACATTTAAATCTGAACAAATTATTTGATCTGGAGAAACTATATTTTTTTTAATCATCCCACCTATCATAGCAATACCCATGTTTCCACATCCGATAAAACCTATTTGTTTATTCATAATAATTTGCTCTTGCTCCTTCTACTCTAAATTTTATTGATTTTGAAATTATTATTCTAAATAAGGGCTATTACAATTACTTGGTTTATCAATAGAATTTCAAAATTCTCCTTCCTATATAGAGCTTACATATACCTCTAATAACTTCTTTGCTTTCAGGTGTGAGTCTTACTGCCCGGCAAATAGCGGGATAAAATCATTTCTTTAATCTATAATAAGAAGGACATAAAAAAACAAAAAGTTACAAAAATTTTCAAATTAAAACTTTTATAACTTTTTGTTTTGATTCAAATATAATTTCAATTAAGGTATCTCATCGTTTTAAACTTGACGCTCCATAATCTTGTATAGTTACATTTATATGATATTTAATCGGTACTTTACTAAATTTTTGATCCCAATCTTTTTTGACTTTCTCCCATGTTCTCGGGTGTTTAATTCTTAATTGGTTGCCAAAACCCGCAATATCGACTTGATATTCTTTTTGTATTTTTTTTGTAACATGATGTACTAAGTGCTTTACTTCTTTTTCAATAGCTTTTTCTTCCTTTTTTAAAAATTCATTTTCAAAATCTTTTCCTGATTGCATCCAATTTTCAGACAAACGCCCTTCTGATTCAATGTTTACATCAAAGGAAATATTATTTCCGTTAACATGTGGTATGATTTTGCTTTTTATTGACTTTATTTCGTATATAATGAGTTTCTTTGATTCTTTATCAAAAGTTTTTACCACACCACCATTCCTTTTTCCGTTTATCCATACTACTCCTTCCAATTCCTGTTCATTTAAAAAGCCCATCAACTTTTTTGTCCTCCCTTTAATTACAGCAGCTCCTGCAAATTTTGTTTCCCCTTTTATCGAGATTATATTTTGCAAAAGAAAACTGGATCCTGACCGCATCTTTCCTTCCAATTTAGCGAGCGATACAGGAGGTAAAATCCTTGTTGTTCTATTTCTATTATCTGCAATTCCAGACAAACGAAATGCTGGAATTTCTCCTTTTTTGTTTGATTCCAGTACCTCCTTCGCTAGCCCCTTACTAATTAAGAGCATACAGCTAAGCCGAACTTCATTGTCACGGAGATACTGTTCAAGTAATTGTTCTAAACTGTATGTACGTACAAGACTATCACTAATAACAATGTTTTTTAAATGTGGGCTGAACATTGTGCTCTCTCTTTTCAATGAAAACTCACGAACAATTTGATGAATGGAATCACCTGTCTCAGAAACATTAATATAACGTTTTTGTTGTCCATTTCCTTTACTTTGTGCTTGCGAACTAACAATTTGATAAGTAGCTGTTATAAGATTTCTTTTAGGATAACCTCCTTCCTCATCTTCTTTCTCAATTGTTGAATTCTTCCCTTTATCTAGTGCTATACCTGCAGTTAAACTCAACTCTTCTACTTCTTTACTGCTCCAACATCCTGTTAAAAATAGAAGCAAAAGCGTCCATAACAAAGCAAAATAGAACCGCATATAATTAAATTTATTTTTCACACTACTCCTCCTTTTAATCGCGTAATAATAAGAAGAAGCAGTGGCAGTAAACCAAATAAAAATAAAGCAGCATTACCGAGCATATCCCCCAATTTAAGCAAGTCATTTATATTTTTCGAAGTCATAGCAATGATGTAAATGATTGGAATCAAAGCAAAAATAAACGGATGAATACTCTTTTTAAAGAGTTGCGCTAATCCTAATGCAGCTGCATAATAACTAATCGTATAGGTAGCAAATATTTGCATAATCCATATTACAAGCAGTAAAGATTCAAAACGTTCAAATATCAATCCAGAAATTTCAAAACTGCGCATAAGGTCAATTGTCGGCCATGTTCTTGTTACAACCCCATCAATTGATAATGCACCAATGACCATTACAACAGTTATTACATAAAAGATTAACGGAATAGAAATTCCAACTAAAATAGCTTTTACTGCTTTATTTCGTTGTTCCATAAATACCAAAAGAATTAACATAATTTCAGGACCTGTATATGCGAGAGACGTTGTTTTTATCCCATCTAATACTGGTTTAATTCCCAAACCTAATACGGGACGGAGATTATCTATCTCGAATATTCCGATGCTCATAAAGGAAATGATTAAAAAAATAAAAACAGTAATAGGAAATATTATTTCAAACATCCGTGCAATTGAATTAATACCACTCATAATCAAATAGAGACCTATCCACATAAAAGGCATAACAATAGCCCATGTGGGGGTTCCTTCGAGCAAAAAAAAGCTTATTACTTCTGCCATTGAACGAATTTGAAATGCTGAAGTTGTAAGAAAATACCCTATAATAAGAAAACTAAGCAACCTGCCTATCCATTTCCCTACAATATCTTGACTGTATTGGTAAAATGTTTTTTCTGGAAACTGCTGACTTAATTTGACCATAATTACTCCTGAAACCATTGCCAGTATTCCACCTAATATCACACTTATCCATACATCTGGTGTTTTCACTTTTTCCACAGATGCTCTAGGCAGAGTGAGAATTCCTGTCCCAAGTATGTAATTTACAATAATAACAACTGCCTGTGAAGTTGTTATTCGGTCTTTAAGTTTAGTAATCACTGAAGGCCACTTCCTTTCGTCATCAGCTACCTTTTGCGGATATTTTTTTGGGTATGCATTATTTTTGGTCGTCGTCTCATTATTTTTAATGGCATGCGAACCATAAAATCTTTCCAGTCACTGAATCGATATGGAACAGCAGGACTGGTATAAGGAACGCCAAAACTTTTCAGTTTCACTAAATGACTGCAAAGTAAAAGAAAGAAGAGAATAACTCCATACAAACCAAATATCGCAGCACAAAACATAGCTACAAAACGAAGAATGCGTAACGTAATTCCTACACTATATTGTGGAATAGTAAAAGAAGAAATAGCTGTTACCGCAACAACGATAACCATTATTGGACTAACAATTCCTGCTTCTACGGCAGCTTGACCAATTATTAAACCGCCCACAATTCCCATTGCAGGTCCAATCGGTTTAGGCAGACGTAAACCTGCTTCTCGCAAAACTTCGATAGCTACTTCCATAATTAACGCTTCTATTAAAGCGGGAAAAGGAACTCCTTCTCGCGATCCGATAATAGAAATAGCGAGCTTAGTGGGAATTAATCCTGGATGAAATGAAATAAAAGAAATATACAGTGCTGGAGCAAATAATGAAACAAAAGCTGTCATGAAGCGTAATAAGCGGAGAAGCGTACCAGGAAGCCACCTTTCATAATAATCTTCTGGTGATTGCAGCAGCATACTAAATGTAACTGGAGCAATTAAAACAAATGGTGTTCCATCTAACAAAATAGCTACTCGACCTTCCATTAAAGCACTAATAACACGATCAGGTCGTTCTGTATTTTGAATCTGTGGAAAAGGACTTAGATAATTATCTTCAATGAGTTGCTCTATATAACCAGATTCGAGTACACTGTCTATGTCAATTTTCTGAATTCTGTTTTTTACTTCATCCACCAATTCTGTACTAGCAAGATCTCTAATAAATGCGACAACTAACTCTTTCTTTGCACGTTCTCCTACTGGTAGCTTTACTAATGATAAGCTCTCATCCGCACAATGTCGTCGCAAAAGTGAGGTATTATCACTTAATACTTCAGTAAAACCGACCCGTGGCCCTCTGACTAATGCCTCCGATACTGGTTCTTCAATGTTTCGTTTATTTGCTTTTGTTGTACCAAGAATAAACACATCTGCTAAACCATCAATTAAAAGAACTGTTGAACCTATCAATACTTTGGGTATTAAATCTTTTATGTAATGGACTTCTGCTACTTCACTAATTGTAAGAACTTTATTTTTAATATATTCTTTTGAAACAGTCCCCTCCACATAAGAAGTTTCATTTTTATATTCATCAGAAAAATCATCCATTAGTAATTTCATAATATGTTTGTCAATTATCTCTTTATCTGATAGGCCATCAACAAAAACGATCCCAGCCTGAATATCTGTGCGTCCAATATTAAACTTCCGAAAGCGAACATCAGAATTATGTCCGATTTGTTGCTTTATAAGTTCTAAGTTAGAGGCAAAATCATTTGTGAAATGAACGATTGCATTTTGAGAAGGTTTATGCTCTTGTTTCGTTTTACTTTGAATATTATTTTTTTTCACTTGTTTGTCTCTTGACTTCCACCAACTCATTCTTCCCACTCTTTCTCTGACATACGAACCCAATGAAAAACTCTTGAGATAGTATACGGAATTAAAAACAAGATAAAAGCTTGTACAAAGACTTTCCAATCTGGAAGATAAGAAGTAATTATGTTCCACATTTTTATCACCCAATTTATATACTCTGCTAGGATTGAGATTTCTAAAAAACGATATGTACTTAATAAAAAATAACGATAAGATTAAAGAGCAGAAAAGCGATACTTTATGCTTATTTAGTACCAATAACCTAATTAGTATAAAAACATTTCTGACCTAAAATACCATTTCCAATTATAATTTGTTAAATATTATCTCCTTTTCCGTTATTTATATGCCCGCATTTGAATTTCAAATAATATAAGGATCAATGATATTTCCTCTTAAAGAAAAAAAGATGCTAGAAGATAGCATCTTTTTTTAAATTCAACTTACTATGTATTTATATTTTATTGTGAAAATACTCGTTTTTTTTAATGAATATTAATGTTTAAAAAAATAAAAAATACATATTCTTTTGTTCTAAGTTCATACACTTCTACCAAATCGATACGGAATTTTCTGATTTTAAAATCAATATGAAATAAAGGAAAATACTCTCTTAGAAAAACTATATAAAACAAATAACATGAAAACAATTATCAATCTAGCAATTGAAAATAATAATTAGTAAGAGTTTATCATCTTAACTCCAGGTGTATTCGTTTTGCTTCAAAATAAAGAACTTGAATAAATTTTTTCGTATCAATACGAGCAGGTAATGTTGGTTCATTATTCAATTCTGTCATCTTTCTCCTTACGGTAGTAAAATCAAAAAATCTAGAAGCATAATTTTCGAACTTCGGGTTTAAAAAATCAGTAAGTCCAAGGGATGCTAAATGGTTTAATGATTGATAAATAGCTCTCCGAATCCGTTGTTTGGAAGCTTCTATGAACCTTTTTAATTCGGCATCTTCAGCTGAATCCCCAAGTTTTTTTTGAGCCAAATTCATAAAAATCTCTTTTAGTGAGGGAAAGCCTTGTTCCAACGTGTTATCTTGTTCATATTTATATAAATAATCTAGCATATCCATTAAATCTTTACTTCCACTTTCACTGGCTATTCCTAATTCAGACAAAAGAAAATGAATGGAATTTTGAAAATGATTGAAAGTATTTAAATGTTTTTCATTACGGTATTTTTCTTGCACACTTGAATTACTATCCAATTTTAGTACCATATTAAGCGATTCTTGAATGTTTTTTATTGATTTTTCCAAACGAATTCGTTCAATGACTTTCCGAACAACTGTTAATACTTCAATCCGGTTAATTGGCTTAATAATATAGTATTCAACACCAAGCGAATAAGCTTCAGCAATTAATTCTTTTGATTCTACTTGAGAGACCATGATGATTTTCCCTTTAAACGAAGGCTTTATTTGACGAATTGTTTTTATTCCATCTTGATTCGGCATTAACAAATCGATAAATAAAATGTCTATATTTTTAAGGATTACCATTTGTTGCTCTAAAGATAAACCATCCTCAGCTTCTCCTATAACCTCCCCAAGATCTTCATCCTCGATAATTTGAGCCAACATTGAGCGAACCGCTTTTTCATCATCTACTATATAAAAATACATAGAATCACCCTTTCGAAATTATATGATCAATCCCTAATCTAATTATAAAAATTGATCCTTTTCCTTCGGTTCTGTCCCCAAGCGTAACATCACCTTCAAGTTGTGCGACCATTTCTTTAACATACGATAATCCGATACCTGTCGATGGATTGCCTAAATCATCATATTTAGAAGTAAACCCAGGCTCAAAAATTGAATCTTTATATTTTGAAGAAATACCAGGACCATTATCGCCTATTTGAAATTCAACAAAATGGTGGTCTTTATTAATGTCAATTGTGATGGTTCCCATACCTTGGATAGCTTCTACAGCGTTTGTAACGATATTATTTATAATAGATAAGATTGTATAAATATGATAATGAGGATGCACACCATCAATTTTATACACAAATTGGATATCTTTCTCTAACAACTGTGCATATTTCGTATTTGCCCGTATAATGATATTTACTAGTTCATGTACAGACATATAATCTGTAAAACTTTCATCAGAAATTAGTTTTGAAAGTCCCGCAAAAATACGTTGGTTATCCTTTTTAACGTCATGGACCTCACCAGCAATTTGTAATGCCTGTTGCCTTAAATCCTCAAACTGAAAATCCATCTGTTTATGCTCAAAAGAGTCTAAAGTTTTATATAAATCATAGGATTTTTTTGTTATATTCTCAGCATCTTGTAATGTTTTTTTTAAATGAACAGCATCTTCATATAAATTAGAGATGAGCATGAGCATATGTTCATTTTGTTTCTTTATATGTCGCTCCCTTGATTGTGCTTCATACAATTTCATCATATTGAAAAAGCTTAGAACTATAAAACTATGGGAACATGCGATAACAATGATCTCATTTATTGCCTCGGATGTGATCGATGTTTTTAATACGAAATATTGAATCATTAATTCCACACAGTCTGACAGTATTTCAATCATGCAACCAATAAAACCAATCATTAGTGGTTGATGATAAAAACGTTTGATTTTTGCTAAATGAAAGAGATACGAATAAGTAAAATAAAAGAAAAAACTAGGATAGTGAGTATGAAAAGCGGCTAGCCAATCCATATTTTCCTTTATAATGACATCCATTGAGATACGAAATACTACCACGACTATCGCTGTTAAAAAACCCGGTAAAAATGCTGGAAATCGTCGAAACAATAATAAAAAAAAGAAAAATGTTGGTGCACCAAAGCTCATTCTAAATGTTTCATTTAAGGGAAATGACTTTATTTCACCTACTAAGGGTACTGTAAGTATCATTAAAACGAGAATATAGATGTCTTTTTTTACTAAATTACTAAGATTCAAAATAATCACTTCTCACTTTCGCCTAACAGTCAGTATACAAACCTATTTGCATTAATACAATACTTACTCTATTTTTTTCAAAAACTGATAAATAAGTTATAAACGAAAGCATTATAGATTGTGAGTATTCATTACACTCTTCTACTTTAGAAAGATACTTTATAACTCAAAAATGTTCAGACACAATATAAGGTCTGAACACTTTTGGACTCGCTCTAACACCAAAATATCTGTGCTCCTTTTTAAAATATACTTAAATCCCATTCTTTTGCAATATGTTCTAACAACATAATTCCTGGTAAACTATTCCCATACTCATCAATGGCTGGTCCGTAAATACCAATACCACATCCATCTTGAAACGATAAATCCTTCCTAGATTTTGAGGGAACAAGTGTCATAATTCCGCCGGATACCCCACTCTTAGCTGGTAATCCAATGAAAGCAGCAAATTTTCCAGAAGCGTTGTACATTCCACAAGTAAGCATTAAAGCTTTTGTTAACCTAGCTACTTCTTTAGGGAGCACTTGTTCTTTGCGAATAGGATGATATCCATCATGTGCTAGTATAAGCCCTATTAAGGCAATATCTTCTGTATTTATTTCAATCGAACATTGTTTTAAGTAAACCTCTAGTGTCTCCTCCACATCTGATTCTAGAAAACCATTCTCCTTTAAATAGTATGCTAATGCTCTATTACGATGAGCCGTTTCCCATTCTGATTGAAATACTATTTCATTAATAGCGGGACGCTTCTCTATCATTTTTTCAATTAATACGTATAGAGATTCTAATTTTTCTTGCACCGATGTCCCTGGCAAAAGTGAAGCTATCGTAATCGCTCCAGCATTGATCATAGGATTAAAAGGTTTTCCTGGTTTATGTATCTCTAAACGAATAATTGAATTAAAGGCATCTCCAGTTGGCTCTACGTCAACTCGTTCTAATACATAAGAAATACCGCGACTTAAACAAGCGGCTATAAAACCGATTACTTTTGATATACTTTGTAATGTGAAAAGTATCTCCCAATCTCCTGATTTTATCATTGTTCCATCTGGCTTTACTATACAAATACCTAACTGCGATACATTTATTTCCCCCAGAGCGGGAATATAACTGGCGCTTCGTCCCTTAGCTGCATACGCTCGATAATGAGCTACCCATTGATCTAAGCAAACTTTTTCTTGCCCCTCAACTTGAACGCTAGAATCCTTTATCATTTAATAATATTCCCCCGTACTATTAACTTTATATAGAATGATTTTTTCTTTACTATAATCAATAATATTTGCACTAGAACCAAGAAAAATATTCAGACATATTGCAGTCTGAATATCCTTCTTATTACACACTTTTCTTTTTTGAAGTTTTCTCATAACTATCCCAACATTCAATATTTTCAAGTCCTTTAATGTTTTCTTTATAAAAAATAGGATCTTTACCAGCTTTTTTCTGGTTTATATAATCTTGTAACGCCGCAAATGCTACTTTTGAAAGTAAGGTAATAGCAATTAAATTAATAATAACCATAAAGCCCATAAATAAGTCCGCTAAATCCCATACAATTTGAATCTTTGCAACAGAACCAAATACAATCATAGCCAACACACTTATTCTGTATATCATTAACCACACTTTACTTGTATGTAAGAAGCGAATGTTTGTTTCACCATAATAATAGTTGCCAATTAACGCACCAAATCCAAATAAAAAAACAAAGATAGCAAGACAACCCGATGCCCAAGGGCCTATGTGTTCACTTAATGCTGCTTGTGTAAGTGCAATACCATTTAACCCCGGTTGTTTATATGCATCAGACAGCAAAATAATAAAGGCGGTGCTAGTACAAATGATTAGTGTATCCGTTAATACACCAAATGCTTGAATCAGTCCTTGTTTCACCGGATGACTTGTTGTTGCTGTTGCAGCAACGTTTGGTGCACTTCCCATACCAGCTTCATTTGAGAATAAACCGCGTTTAACTCCATTCATAAGTGCTGCACCAATTGAACCGCCTGCTATTTGTTTAAAACCAAATGCGTTTTGAACAATAAGAGAAAGAACTTCCGGCATTTTTGATATGTTGGTAACTACAACAAATAATGCAACTCCAATGTATAATACCGCTAAAAATACCACCTTGTATTCAGCCATTTTTGCAATACGTTGTACACCACCAAAAATAATCGCAGCGAAAGCAATGGCCATGATTATCCCAACTGTTAGACGATCTGTACCAAATGAGTTTTGAAAAGCAATTGTAACTGTATTTGATTGTACTGAATTGAATACAAGTCCAAAAGTAATTGTGATTAAAATAGAGAATAATACTCCCATCCAACGTTTATTCAACCCTTTTTCCATATAATAGGATGGACCACCGCGGAAACCAGTTTTATCTTTTACTTTATATATCTGTGCTAATGTGCTTTCGACAAAACTAGATGCCGAGCTAATAATAGAAATAATCCACATCCAAAATACAGCTCCAGGACCACCTAATGCAATTGCAATCGCAATTCCTGTAATATTCCCTGTCCCAACGCGGGCTGCCATACCAATACAAAACGCTTGAAAAGGAGAGATTTGATCTTTAGAACCACTTTTCCCCTCCATTAATACACGGACCATCTCTTTTAACATTCGAAACTGTACAAAATTCAATTTAAATGTAAAATAAATTCCGCAAATAACAAGCATAATAATTAACAATTTAGACCATAAAAAATCATTTGTTGATCCGACTAACTCTACAAAAAACCTTTCCATATCATCACTCCATGCCAAAGTTTATATATTATAATTTATATAAAATCACCTATATTTCCTGGTATAAATACCTCTTTCATATTCAAATACAACAAGGATAAAAATTTTCTATATTAATCGGATTGGCCTGTTTAAGCAAACAGCACAACATGTAACCGTAAAACTGAAATTTTGAAGTACTTAACGCTTATACAAACGGATGCTCTACCCCTTTCTGCAAACTAATATTTTTATCCACTAACATTGTTGTACTATTATGTTTGTTTCGTTTACCGGTGATTTAAATCATAAAATCAATAGTGATTAACTGGTTATTTGTTAATTTTCTCAAGAACATGGAAATATCTCCTTTCTCACTACTAATCTCAAAAATAGGCTAGATAAAAAATTTATAGAAAAACTATGAAGCGCTTTCAATCTTCAACTAAGAGAAGCTTGTCTTTAATTTATAATTAAAAGTACAGAATGTTACGAAAAAGTACAGATTTTTATAAAAACAAAAAAATATTTTAAGATTTTTCATCTAAAAAAACAGTGAGATTTTGTGAATTTTATACAGTATCCAAACGTCGCGGATGCTGTTCTACCTAACCTCTGACAAGCCTCTATTTTCTTCATAAAAACATGCATATTTTTTCTCTTTTAGAAGTTCATATAAAGTATTTGAAATCAAGAATCAATGGAATATTATAAGAATATTAAAAAAAATAAAACATTTAATTTATTTATGTTATCATACAAAAAACATTTGTTTTCTCAATTAATCCCCCTAGTTGGATTCGTCTATATTGCACATATTTACAACAGGAAAGACACTAAGAAAAAAAGATTTTGTTGAAGGGATGAAACATTACAAAACTCTTATTTAGGACCTTATGACATCCTCTTTTCTAGCAATATCGAGTTATCCCAAAAAACGTATATTTACTAACATAGATTACAGGTGGTGTATTGTGAAAGAAATAGTATTCGTTCAAAATAAAAAAAGACTCCTTATGAAATTCGAATTTTTAAAAAAGGATTTAGTACTTACCATTTCACTGATACTAGCAATTGTAAGCTGCTTAATACATTCGCCAAAGATCGAATATATTAACTTTGAAGTGTTAATTAGCTTATTTAATCTGATGGTAGCCATTAAGGCCTTGGAACAGCTAAAGATATTAGACAAACTTGCCGTTGCGATTTTAAATAAATGCAATAACAGCAGGTCAATATCTATTATTCTAATTTTGTTATGCTTTATTTGCTCCATGTTTGTAACAAATGATGTTGCTCTCCTCACTTTTGTACCAATAACACTTGTCATTAGTAAAAAAACACAAATGAACATGATGGAGACAATCATCCTGCAGACAATTGCAGCAAACATCGGTAGTAGCTTGATGCCTATGGGAAACCCACAAAATTTATACCTATATTCTTACTATGGAATTAAGCTCATCCCATTTTTAGGTTCAATTCTGCTTTTAGCTGTACTTGGAATTAGTTTATTATTTATATTTACTCAAAAACTTCAAAAAACAGATTTGAAAATAGAACTACCTGTTATTACCGTGAAAAATCGAAAAAAAGCTACCGTCTGGATTTTGATACTTATTACTATCATTGCATCTATTTTTGGTGTTATTAATTATTACATCGCGCTAATAGTCACACTGATAGCAGCATTTACGTTAGATAGAAACTTACTATTTAAGATCGATTACTTTCTTCTAATAACCTTTGTCTGTTTTTTTATTTTTATCGGAAACATTTCCCATTCCGATGCACTGGGGACATTTGCTCGCGCTAATTTAAGAGGAGATACTTCAGTCTTCTTTAGTTCCATATTTTTGAGTCAATTGATTAGCAATTTTCCTACTTCAATTCTTCTATCAAACTTTACTTCTGATTGGAAAGCTTTATTACTAGGAGTAAATATTGGAGGGCTTGGAACAATTATCGCATCTTTAGCCAGTGTAATCTCCTATAAACTATTCATTCAGGCCAATGTTAAAGAGAGTAAGGCATATTTAATTAAATTTAGCATTTACAACTTTTCATTTTTAATCATACTTACATGTATACAATACTTTATCTTTAAATTTCTAAAAATTTTTTAAAAAATTGATTCCTTTAGAAAAACCCAAATTTCTCAGCATTAAATTGAGAAATTTGGGTTTTAATATAGGTATGTTTAAAGAGCTACAACAAAGTTACCATCAATTTAATATTTTGAGATGTTCCCAAAGCGAAAACCTTTTAGCTTTTACGTTATTTAATAGAGTTCGGTTCATTTTTTATGCACTCAGTTATATAATAAATGACTGAATTTATAGGGTAATAACTTTCAATTAATAATAGAAATATAACTTATTACAATGTTATTTCATTTTTGAAGTCCTCTTCACAAAATCTTTAATGTCCCTCAATTTTTTTCCGCTAATATTATCTTTGATCGTTGAATCTATTTCAATTTCTAATTTTGCAAATGCTGCTCCTACACAATTATAGATACTTGATCCAAAAGCAAGATGTCTTGCAGTACCACTAAATGCCTTTTTAATATCAATGTCAGGACGATAAACGGTGAATTTATCAAACCTTTCAAATACGTTAGAGTCACAATTTGTTGCACCAATCATACAGTAGTATCCACATAACTAGTTACATTCTCCTTTTTCTATTGTTAATAGCTTCGTAATAAAAGCTGTTAAACAGCAAAAGTGCGAAGTCTTAAATTAGACTTCGCACCTTATACAAATTTACAATCCGTGACGATACCAACACAAATGCAATACTATATACATAATCACTCATTATATGTGTTGCTCTTTTAATTGGCCAATGTATAAACAAATCCTTTTACTTAGCCATCCTTCATGATTGGCTTGATTGTTTCTAGATACTTAATCCCTCTATACTCATTTCAAGCGGTAATCCATTCCGATGGAAATTACAAATGACAAAATTTATCCGTTTTTCCTACTTGCTAAATTCAGCAAGTAAAATGTTTTTAAAAAATTCCGGGTTATTAATGTTTAAACTGTTCGAATTGATAGCGAGTATATGTTTACCTCCAAGTGTTCCACCAACAAAAGTGGAAAACCCTGGAACGGCCCCCCTGTGTCCCCATACCGAGACACCGTTCGGAAGCTTAATTTCAAGGATTCCAAGACCATATCCGGTTCCCTCTCTATTTGTAGGAACTGTAGTAAGCATTTGTTTTAACTGCTGTTCCTTCAGTAATTTGCCACCTAGTAAGTAAGAGAAGAATTTGCTTAAGTCGTCAGCAGTAGAAATCATATCTCCATCCGAGCTACCTGGGTTAATATAAGTAACGTCTTTTAGCTCACTCGCTCCGTCTAGTTGCAAATAGCCACGGGCATGCTTAGTCCCTGGAATCACGCTTGAATTGCCAGGTAGGAATGTATTTGACAAATCAAGCGGTTCAATAATCCGATTTTCAACCTCTTCGGCATAACTGTTGCCAGTTACTTTTTCAATAAGGATCCCCAGTAATACGTATCCTGTGTTTGAATAAGACCAACCCTTTCCTGGGGCAAAGTCTGGGGGAAGTGAAATCCCCATCTTTACAAATTCTTCAGCCGTATACGATTTTTTTATATCCGTAATATCAAAGTCTTTTGAATTTATATAGTCAGCAATACCACTTGTATGATTCAATATTTGCCGGATAGTAATCTGGTTACCATCATATCCGTTTCCTTGAATCACACCAGGTAACCATTTTTCAATTGAGTCGTCTAGATTCAAACGGTTCTCTCCAGATAATTGAAGTAGAACTGTTGCAATGAACGTTTTCGTCACACTGCCAATGCGAAAGCGAAAATCTGCTTTCATTGGTTTCTTAGTTCTCAAATCCGCTATCCCAGCACTATAACTCCAAGTTTTACCCCCCTTAGAAATTTGAGCGAGTATTCCCGGGTATCCAAGTTGCAGTTCATCTCGCATTGCTTTCTTAACGGAAGTACGATCGCTTTTCGTACTTGTTTGTAACGAACTAGATACATTTTGCGTAGGTTCTGCTTTTACAATTGATGTTGGTGTTATGTATAACAGGGAACTTCCAGCTATTAAAAGTGCTAGACTTGCACATGTAATTTTACTGCGTGTTTTCATAAAGAATTCCTCTCTTCTATTAAAATTGTATAGATAGTTGATAGCAGTGTCATATACGAACCACACAGCTATCCATTCTCCCAATGATGAAAAGGCAACAATGCATTTGCAATCATTGTACTCATTATTTTCACAAAACACTCTTGTTACTGATTGTTATATATAGGCCGTACTTATCCCCCCTTCACGACTCCTTATATTTTTATCCTACACAATGAAAATCTCTTTTTTCTTACCTATTCCTTACAAATTCCTTACATACAAAATCACTTGTACACTAGGGTTGAAGTAGCATCTGTGCCCGAAAGCGCAAAAAACACCGATGCTTTTCGCTTCAGTGTTTTTGCGCTTTACATATTGAAGATTCGTTTTACTCTTAACAGGTTAAACTGCTAATTTTTTCTAATGCGATTATTCTTCTTGCTATATAAAACAAATTTCATTGTGTTATATGAAACACTATGAAATTTGTCATTAAGGCATATTATTCTAAATTTATTGATGTACTTGAGATGGACTCACTTTTTGAATTTGAACAAGTATATCAAACGCTTTACCTAATGATATATCAACAGTTTTTGGTATATCAGGCCCTTCGGTAGTTATTCCAGCGAAAATTGGATGTTGTTCGTGTAACCAAGTTTTTGTCACGCCGTTCGCCTTACGTAAATCAATAAAAAATTGATCTTTTTTGACCTGTCCAAAAATGTAGTTATAACTGTTTGGATCATCCAATTTTAATGTTCCATAGGGGCCAAATTCACCGTCACTATTAATTGGCCACAGTAAGACTTTATTTCAAACCCACAAAAAATAGATTACCTGTACAATAAAAAGTATAGGTAATCTATTTTTTTTGAGATTAATAAAAACCTAATTTATTTTTTGAATTCTTCCATCAATAATAGACTGAATTGGTTCTTTTGATTTTTTTATATAATCTACTAATGCTTCAAAATCAGTTGGTCCTGTTTCAGCATCTTTACCGTTTTTAAAAGATACAAATCCATCTCCACCTGAAGCTAGAAATGCGTTAGCAACGACGCTGTAAGTTTTCGAAGGAATAATTTCTTCTCCATTTGTTAAGCGAATACTTGTTACTTTTTCTCCATTAGGCTTGTTCGCATCCCAAGTGTATTGGATCCCTGAAATTTGAAGCATTCTTGTTATGTCTTTTTGCCATTGTTGATTTAAAATATCACGAATGTCTTGACCTGTTAAATTTACTTTTATTAATTGATTTCCGAATGGTTGAATACCATATATCTCTCCCCATGTAATATCACCAGCATCTAAGTCATTACGAATACCACCAGGATTCATAAGTGCAATTTGGGATTGCATTGTTGCACGCTGGGCATCAGCAACCAAATTTCCGAGAGTAGATTCACCAGCCGTATTGAGTTTGCGATCTAGTGGAGCAATAGACTTACCTACAACTTCATTAACAAGAGGTGCGATTTTTGCTTGATATTTCTCCATCTTCTTCTTTATTTTTTTATCAGGCTCCATGCCTTCATGGTAAGTTGTAACAATTTCTGCTTTTTTCTCAACAATATCTTGTGTCTTACGGTCAATCTTTACATCAACATCAGCAAAAGCCATACCATATGAATTTGCTTGTACGACAAGTTTATTATTAACAGTTCCATTTACATACGTGTGGCTATGCCCACCAAAAATAACATCGACTTCTGGATCAGTCTCATTTGCTAATCGGACGATATCACCATTCGTTACGCCGTTCCCATCTGTTGTACCTCCGTTATGTGCAAGAACAACGATAGATTTAACGCCTAGTTTTTTTAATTGCTTTACGGATTTGTTAATAGCTTCAACTTCATCTGTAATTTCCACATTCTTTAGCATAGTAGGCATAACAAGGTTAGGAACATCCGTTGTTACAACTCCGATAAATCCAACAGGAACTCCTTGTACCTTTTTTATAGTGAATGGTGGTAAAAATAAACGACCGGTGGATTTATTATAGAAATTTGCAGCAACATATGGGAATTTTGCTCCTTTAAAATTCCCTGTTTTCTCATGATATCCACCATAAATAAGGCGGTTCATTTCCGCAACACCTTCATCAAATTCATGATTTCCTATAGTTCCAACATCGAATTTCAAATCATTTAGAAATTCAATCGTAGGTTCGTCTTGTAATAATGCTGAAACAGGAGTACTTGCTCCAACAACATCGCCAGCATGTACCTTTAATGTATTCGGATTTTGTTTTTCACGATCACGTAAATAAGCCCCTAAGTACTCAATTCCCCCTGCATCTTTATTGTTAATTTTTTTTACAGTGTCTAGTTGCCCATGAAAATCGTTAATACCGAGCATTTGCACATCTATGTAGCGGTTTGGTTCTGTACTCGCTTGGATTGAAGGCGCAGCAAATACACTAGTAAAAGTAACTGTACTTAATGCTAAAGCAACTGGAATGATTTTTTTCAACATAAAATTTCTCTCCCCTAATTAAAATCTGACATAATACGATGTTATTTTAATATATTAAGAGAATTATTTCCATAAAAATTCTACCAATTATAAAAATTAATAAGATTTTATTGTTTTCTGACAAGATATTTTTTCCTCAAAAAAATGTATATTTCTTTGTTTTGAGGAAGAAATATTATCTTGATAGTAATATAACAATACTTCTAAGAAATCTAAAAAACTCTAATCAATACATTTTAGCTGTTAAGAAGAATATTCAATCCAAAACTTATGGCGATTTATTAACCTAACATCTCAATATCAATATTTAAAAAGATGCTCCTGGATTTATCCAAGAGCATCTTTTATAAAGCTTTATTTTAACTTATTTATAATGTCTCAATTAACAATTATATAGTTGTAATCAGTCCTTTAAAAATGATAGGAGTGCTTCATTAAATTCTTTAGCATGCGTTGCATTGAGCCCATGTGGACCACCCTTTATTAATGCTACTTTAGAATTAGGAATTGCTTCATGTGTTAATTTCCCACTATATTCATATGGTACAGTTGCATCTGAATCACCATGAATGATAAGGGTAGGTATATTAATCTTGGCTAAATCGCTTCTGAAGTCTGTTTTGCTGAAAGCAGCGATACAATCTAATGTTCCTTTAGGTGATGCACCCGCAGCGATATCCCTATTGTAAAGTCGAAATGGTTCACTAACTAAGTCAGTTCGATCTCCAGCAGCAAAAAAACCTTTCGTAAACTCATCAAGGAATGCTATGCGATCACTTTTCACTCCATTTTCAAATCCTTGAATTGCTACATCATCTAATACACCCTCAGGATGATCTGCTGACTTGTAAAGGAATGGTGGTACAGCTCCGGCAAATACAGCCTTCTCTATTCTATGGGTTCCATATTTCCCAATATACCGGGCTACTTCGCCTCCCCCCATAGAAAAACCAACAAGTGTGACATTTTGAAGCTCTAAATGTTCTAATAGTGGATGTAAATCAGAAGTAAAGGTATCATATTCATACCCTTCCCACGGCTGAGATGATTTTCCAAAGCCTCGACGATCATATGTTATAACTCTGTATCCAGCCTCAACAAGAGCGGGAACTTGATATTCCCAAGATCGACCACTTAACGGCCAACCATGAATGAGTACAACTGGTTTTCCTATACCATGATCCTCATAATATATCTCAATTGGTGCTTGATTTTCGGTTCCTACAGTAATTTTTGCCATTCTCCTACCTCCTTTAATATGTATCCTTTTCTTCAATAATTCGGATGAATCTCATAAGCTATTCATGCACGTTTATGTTGTGAACTCTAAGTATGAAACTCTATTGTTCCAATGCATTTTTTCTCCGTTTGGAACAATCCCCCCTCTAATACCTTTTTCATCATAAAATAATTACTGAACATTACTCATATTCAATTGTAATAACAAAAATAGGTGACTATCAATATTGTTCTATCTATAGGATGTATAGGTAAAACCAATCTATTTTATAGTGAAAACAACTATAGTTACGACCTATACAAATTATAGATAATTTAGAATTGATTAATGAATCAGTTTTCAAATACTATAAATTTGTATAGCACTTCATGTTCTGTGAATGCTGCTATAACCAATATTATTGGTCAGCTTAGTTATAAACGAAGAAACTTATGATAGTATTCGACTATTTAAACTTTCTTCGATTACTTAATTTTTAGGAGGAATACATAATGACTGATCTCTATTCTCGTATTAACAAAGATGATGCTGTCGTGCTTTTAGTAGATCATCAAACTGGTCTTATGTCCGGACTAGTACGTGACTATGGTGTTGATGAATTCAAGAACAATGTTTTAGCTCTTGCTCATACTGCTAAGTTTTTTGATTTACCAGTTATTTTAACAACAAGTTTTGAAAACGGACCTAACGGACCTTTAATGCAAGAATTGGTTGATCTCTTTCCTCATGCACCAAAAATAGCTCGACCTGGACAAATTAACGCATGGGATAATGATGATTTTGTAAAAGCAATCGAAGAAACTGGAAAAAAGCAAATTATCATCGCCGGCGTAGTTACGGACGTTTGTGTTGCTTTCCCTGCACTTTCCGCTATAAAAGCTGGATATGAAGTATTTGCTGTTACTGATGCTTCAGGTACTTTCAATAAACAAGTTGCAGATGCTGCAAATACTCGTATGGCACATAGTGGTGTGCAACTTATGAACTGGTTTAGCGTAGCTTGCGAATTACAACGCGATTGGCGCAACGATGTCGAAGGTTTTGGCAATTTGCTTGCTAGCAATCTTCCAGGCTATCAAAATATAATTGGAAGCTATATGGGCGCACAGCGAGATCTTAGTAAACAAAATGCATAAATGTATTTCAAGGAAATAGCTTTAAATCACTTTTTAAAAAATGGATAGTATACATTTAGTGCTGATTAAATCAGCACTCTCTTTTTAATTAACAGAAAAAACATTATTTTCAATAATATTGATTTTAAACAATTAAAAAAGGAGCGTTTTATTATGAGTAATTTAGAATTGTTAAATCCGGAGAACAGTGCCTTAATTTTGATTGATTTTCAGCCTCAAATGACTTTTGGAGTTGCAAGTATTGATAGACAAACATTGATTAATAACGTTATGCTGCTTGCTAAATCAGCAAAAACTTTTAACGTACCTACTATTCTTACTACAGTTGAAACACGCAGCTTTTCTGGTTATTTTTGGCCGCAAATTCTTGACATATTCCCAAACCATGAAATTATAGAACGCAGTTCAATGAATTCTTGGGAAGATCCAAAATTTGTTGAAGCAGTTAAAGCAACAGGTAGAAAGAAATTAATATTTGCAGCACTTTGGACTGAAGTTTGCCTTGCATTCCCTGTGCTTGAAGCAATTAAAGCTGGCTATGAGGTGTATGCAGTTGATGATGCTTCAGGTGGTACTAGTTTGACAGCACATAACGCTGCTATGCGTCGTGTAGAACAAGCTGGTGCAATTCCAGTGACAGCAATTCAAGTTTTACTTGAATACCAACGTGATTGGGCACACAAAGACACTTATGATGCTGTAATGGAGATTGTAAAAGAACACACTGGCGCTTATGGTCAAGGTGTAGAATACGCATATACTATGGTTCACGGCGCGCTTCCAAGCAGAAAAATATGAAACTAGAAGGAGTAGCTGTCGAAGAGACTCATACAGAGAACACAATGGATGCTGCTAATCCAGTAACAACGATTGTTACATGGGAAATTCAACAGGGTAAAGAAAAACAGTTTGAAACATGGAGACATGAAATTGAGGCTGCGGCTATTAAATTCCCAGGACATTTAGGTGTAAATCTAATAGTCCCAAGTAACGAATCCAGAGAGTATACTGTTATTTTTCGCTTTGATACGTATGAGCATCTACGTGCTTGGCAAGAATCAGATGTTCGCCGGGATTTGTTAAAAACGGCCGAGCAATTTCAAGCCACTAATCCAACTTACAAAACTGAAAGCAGTTTGGCTTATTGGTTTGTTACTCCGAAAACGCCAGTTCCACCGCCAAAATGGAAAATGTCTATCGTTACCCTTTTGGGTGTATGGCCTCTTAGCATGTTAGTTCCTAAATTGATAGGACCTATTATAAAACATATGAATCCTATTATGTCAGCTTTTTTTGTTTCTGTATGTATAGTGTCCTTGCTATCATGGGTAGTCATGCCGATTTTCGGTAAATTATTTCATCCATGGTTACAAAATAATAGAAAGTAGACGAGGTGTGAACATGACTTTACCGGATATGATCTTATATAACGGAAAAATTACTACCCTTGACCCTTCTCAACCTGAGGTATCTGCTATCGCCATAACTGATGGTTTAGTCACTGCAGTAGGTGGAGATGAGCTTCTTAATAGTGCCACGGAAAAAACAAAGAAAATAGACCTTAAAAGAAAGAGAGCTATTCCAGGCCTGAATGACTCTCATATACACGTTATTCGTGGTGGTCTACATTATAATATGGAATTACGTTGGGAAGGCGTGCCATCACTTTTTATTGCTCTAGAAATGCTCAAAGAACAGGCAAGGCGTACACCTGCTCCTCAGTGGGTAAGAGTAGTTGGAGGTTGGTCTGAATTTCAATTTAAAGAGAGACGGTTGCCAACTTTGGAAGAAATTAATGCCGTTTCTGAACACACTCCTGTCTTTGTGCTACATCTTTACGATAGAGCACTTGTAAATCGTGCAGGGCTGCATGCACTGGGATATACGAAAGATACACCAGACCCTCCAGGCTGCTTAATTGAGCGGGATAAACGAGGTAATCCAACAGGCCTTTTAATTGCGAATCCTAACGCTTCTATTCTTTATTCAAGTTTGGGTAAAGCACCAGTACTTAATTTTGACGACCAGATTAACTCAACTCGCCATTTTATGCGCGAATTAAATAGATTAGGTATTACAAGTGCTATTGACGCAGGTGGTGGATTCCAAAATTATCCGGATGATTACAAAGTTGTTGAACATTTAGCCGAGAAGGAACAATTAACTTTGCGTATTGCTTATAATCTATTTACGCAAAATCCAAATCATGAATATGAAGACTTTGCTTCATGGGCAAAAATTGTTTCTCCAGGTCAAGGAAGTGATAAGTATAAAATGAATGGTGCCGGAGAGATGTTAGTATTCTCAGCAGCCGATTTTGAAAAATTTCAAATGCCACGGCCTGAACTAGCTACGATGATGGAAGCTGACTTAAAGAAAGTAATTTCTCTATTGGTGGAAAACCGTTGGCCCTTCCGTTTACATGCAACTTATGATGAGTCAATCACACGTTTCTTAAATGTATTTGAGGAAGTTAACAGTGAAATTCCTTTTAATGGTCTACGATGGTGGTTTGACCATGCAGAAACAATCTCAGATCGTAGTATGGAACGTGTTAAGGCTTTAAATGGCGGTATTGCCATCCAAGACCGCATGGCTTTTCAAGGTGAATACTTTGTTGATTTATACGGAAAGGAAGCTGCAAAGCGTACTCCTCCGATTTATCGTATGTTAGACCTTGGTATACCTGTTGGCGCCGGTAGTGATGCAACTAGGGTTTCCAGCTATAACCCTTGGGTTGCCCTTTACTGGATGGTTGCCGGAAAAACCATTGGTGGGCTTTCCATATACGATGAAAAAAATAAACTTGATAGAAAAGTAGCCCTGGAATTATATTCAAAAGGAAGTGCGTGGTTCTCTGATGATGAAGGTAAAAAGGGAACCCTGGCAGTAGGTCAGTTTGCTGATCTTGCTGTATTGTCTGCTGACTACTTTACTGTGCCAGAAGAAGAAATCAAAAACCTTGAATCATTACTCACCATTATGGGTGGGCAGGTTGTTTATGGAAATGATGAATTTAAAAATTTATCACCTGAATTGCCGCCAGCATCACCTGATTGGTCACCGACGGGCGTTTATGGTTATGGTGGTGCTAACCTAGCCAACACTATACTTTCCCACGATTCCCATGATAACAAGTTACATAGTTGCAGTAACCCTCTCCATCAACACACTCATACCGTAATAGGAAAAGATGGAACTACATGGGGTATCGGTTGTACTTGCTTTGCTTTCTAAGTCAAAACCACCGGTATAATGCCGGTGGTTTTCTTTCTGCAATAAGGGTATGTAGATTCGAAATAGCATTTTATATCCCTACATGGAATGTGTTACTATGCGATAAGACCGAAGAATTGATTGATTAACTTAACTTGTTTTTGATAGCCTTCTCTCCTTGCAAAGTCTGTCCTTTTTTCCTTAATTAAAAGTCAATGGTATCCCCCTCTTGATCGACTACACCACACATATAAATCCACTGCCCTTTGACTTTAATATAGATCTTAATTTTTCAATTGTTACACTAGAATCATTATTATTTCTATTACACTGATACTTTTTGCGAATCATTTAACTTCTGCATAAAGATACGTGCTGCAAAACTTAAAAATTTATCATCAAAGTGAATAAGATTAATATCTTGGCTTGGTGTTGGATCAGTAATATGAACTATGCTCAAAGTATCATTATTAACAAAGTTAACCAGTGAAAGAGGTATTATGGCAACCCCATGTCCATTGTATACAAGGCTCAATAGAGAAATAGAAGATTTTGTTTCTATATTTGCTTCAGATAAAGATAACCCTAAACTCTCACAATATATCTTAATAGATTCACGACAACTACATGAAACCATTATTCTACTCAGCCCTACTAATTCTCGAAAAGAAACAAATGATTTTTCATTCAAAGGATGATTTTTTGGAATTACAAGGACGAGCTCTTCACTATACAAAAGGGTGCTTGTTAATATGTCTGGAATTTGAGCACTACGTGTAATCCCGAAATCAATATTTTTGTCAACGATTTGATTTACAGCAACTTCGGATTCTATAATCTTTACTACAATGTTGGGATAATGTTGTTGAAACTTCATAATATAAGGTGTTAAATAAGTGAGATCCTCTAATAAACCTCCTATAGTAATCACACCTCTTTTTACACCCTTTAATTCAAAAATTTCATTATACACGTCATCAAATTGTTGCATGATAAATTTTCCTTTATCAAATAGCAGCTTACCCGCTTCTGTCATTTTGATACCTCTTCCAACTCGATGAAACAAGGGTGTATCAAGTTCCCCTTCTAAAACACGGATTTGTTGACTTAAAGTCGGCTGTGAAATACCTAGAACTTCCGCAGCTTTAGTGAAACTATTATTATTACAAACTTGAATAAAATACTCTAAATGACGTAATTCCATTCTTGATACCCACTCTCCGCTTTATGAAAGATTTATAATTTAAAGGACGATATGTATACGTTAACATAACAACTTTATTTCATGCTATACCAATTGAAATTACATGGTTTATTCATTTTGTATTATAATAAATTTACTACCATTTATTAATTTTTCCTCCTATTTATTTAAATTAGATTTAATTAGGACATTACTAATTCGAGATATATTTCTAAAAATTTATAGTTCGAGTGCATAATACCCTAATTTTTTCAACTTTTCGATTATCATTTTTTTCTCAATATAGTCCAAACCACCAAATATATGCCGAATCGCCTCTTTATGCTGAGGAAAAATACTATCCATTAACTGAATACCATCTGAAGTAATTGACGCATACGTGACACGGCGGTCTTTTGGACATGGTTTTCGTATTAAGAACCTCTTCTTTTCCAACTTATCCACTACATACGTGATACTACTACTTGCAAGTAATATTTTCCCTCCAATTTTTTGTATAGGCTGATCGCCTTTACTATATAGTAGCTCAAGCACTGCAAATTCAGTTGGATTAAGTCCATAACTTTTTATATCCTCTTCAATACGCTTAGTAATTGCCTGTGCTGCCCTTGATAATGTAACAAATAACTTTAAAGATAAGCTCTCATCATTAATCACACTCATAATTACCAATCCTTTACAAGTTATCTTGAATTCGAGATTTATTATATTATCGTCGAAATATTATGTCAATAATTCATTTTAGTTTTATTAAGCCCCTTATCATTTATTTCTCAACATAAGAAATATGGAATTAGAAGAAAAAATTGTTAATATATAAGTATCTCAATTACGTTATTTCTTTTAAAGAGAGCTTGTATTCTAACGCAAGTTCTCCTTTTTTATATTCTAAATTGAATCCGGACAAAGTTCACATATTGAGTCTGCCCATGTATATGCTATAGTTTTTAAACAAAGATTAGAGCCCTCCTACAAGAAGGAGAGCTCTAATCTTTCATATAAATATTCACAATTTTTATCATTGCGGGGACATCAAAACTTTAACTTGATAGGGATATGGCACTACCCCAATTAATAAATATTATTAACTATATATCTATCATATTTTTTATAAACAGGACTAATTAGATTTAAAAAAAGATTTCTTTTTCTTTACTCGTAATAAATCACCTGTCCACCCTTTGAATCGCATATACATATACATACCTACCGTTGTGAAAATAATAAATAAGAGAGCGATTAAATAGCTATATTTCCATTCTAGTTCAGGCATGTATTTAAAATTCATTCCCCATAATGCTCCTAAAGCTGTCAAAGGCGTACTCACAGCAGTTAATACAGTAAGAGCTTTCATAATTTCATTCCCACGATGAGAAGAAACAACTTCTTGTAAATGAATCATCGTGTCTAATTCTTCTTGGTACTCTTTAACAAGTTGTAATCCACGCTCTAATTTTACGTGTGTTTGTTTATAACAAAGGGTGTTTGTTAAGTTTTCTAACCAAGCTTCCTCCAAGCCTTGTAACACTTCCTGTATTAAGCGAAACACATGTGTGTTCATAAATAATTCATGACGAATATGATAAATTCTTTCTAAAACTGCTATGTTATTATGATGATAAAAATCCCATAATACATTTCTGAAATTGTTTTCAAAATAGTCAACCTTTCGTAAATAGTGAGATATAAATATTGATAAGATAGCACATACTCCTTCAGCGGAACTATTACAATTTTTTATACCCATAGGGAAATTATGTATTAATTTTTGGAAATCCTCTTCCTCTTTTTCCTGAACTGTTATCAGTATTCCATGAGCTACGAAATAATGAAGAAATTTTTGAATTTTGGCGTCCTTTTTATCTTGATCATATAAAAACGAACCATATACACAAGTTTGACTTGGTGATAACGTATAAACATATAATCCATTTTCACAAGGAGAACTTATTTTCTTTACAAATTGAGAGAAATAAGATGTTACATCACGAGGGATTATAGAAGAAAGTTTTTCAAGCTCACTAGTTTTCACATGATACCAACTCCATTTCGTCATTTTTATGCATTCCATATTATTCTTCCTTTCTAAATAGTTTTATGTTTGATCGAATCATATCCGTAATACGAAATTTGTATGTAGGTATTCATGTCTTGGAGGAAAAGTTTTTAAATCATCTAAATTACAAAATAAATGACATAGGAGGTCTTATTCTTTTAAAAGGAAGACCCCCTATATATTAGTTATTTTTATTTTCAATTTTAAACATTTCCTCTATACAAGCACTTTTTATCTTTTCTTATAAAGAATTTATTATATGTGGAAAAGAAGCTACATAATTTGGCACGTCTATTCAATGAACTCCATTTCAGTCGTTATTATAATTTGGATTCATATGCAGATTGATTGGTGATGTCCTCAAATACTTGACTTCCAATAATATAGTATCCATGAAGCGCGGCCTCTTTTGAAGCGTCTACCATACGGAAAGAAGCAATTTCACCTTGCATTTTTTCAATTCGTTTTTTGTGGATATCTACTATTCCTCCGGTCCAAATAATAGTATCATACTGGTCTAACTTAAATTGTTCTTGTAATACACGCATGACGTCTTGGAAGTGTGCATCCAACTCTTTTTGAATTAAAATATCCACCTGACTTGTCTCATAATTTTCGTCTCGATCTCCATATCCTTTTTCTAATATTTTTGGCATGTCGTTAATATGCAATTGATTACTTTCACCCGCATGATTCTGCAGGATATTCTTAATATTTTTCAAAGGCTTGCTACATCCTAGTTCCGTCTCATAATGATTTAAAATGAGATTCTGTTTCATATCTGCCATTTCTAATGTACGAAATCCACCATCAATAATTAAGATGCGATCTTGTTCCTGAATAATTCCCTCTTTTAAGAAATAGGCATGTAAAGCGACTGGTTGCTGAAGAATCAAAGCATTTTCCACCGTAATATTAATAAATTTCCCATCAATTTGCACGGAAGTTTCTTTTTTTAGTGCATGTTGTAATTGCTCGTGCTGACTACCAAAACAAGTGACTGGAAGCCCGGTAACAACTAAAGGTAACACGACATTTTCTTTATAATCCTTTGCAATGCAACCAAATATTTGTTGTTTAAAACGTTCGCTTTCATAATAATTTTCTATTTCTTCATTAAATGGAGGAAGCAATGAAGCGTCAGATTGATGTGCTTCATTTCCCATGTAGTATGCAAAGTCTAAGTCTATAAAACTCACCTTTGTTAAATCTTCACTGTCAGTATGATTAGGTACAGGGGCTAGTGTGGAAGCTTCACTCTTAATCGTCATCTCAGAATCTACATCCTGTCGATATGCCCGCTTGGTAAAGCCAATTCCTACATCAATTGCATACAGAGATTTCATACTTTTTTCCTCACTTTCTCTTTTAAGAATTAAATCTAGGCACTCTCTTCTTTCTCTTCTTTCCCTTCTTTCACATATTTCTTTTCATTTTCCGTTTTTTCTCCGTCTAGGTTCCTACTATTTTCATTTATTTCGTAATCCTTTTCATCTTTTTTCTTTTTGTTACTTTCGTTTTCTGTTAAGTCTTTAATGGTAGAAATGACAACTGGTGTGGCTGTAAGCAATTGTGGTAATGTTTGTTTTGCAACATTAGCTGCAGTTGCAGAGAATTGTTTACTTGTCTCAGTTACCTTCTCCAATGTTTCCTTTATGTTTCCTTCTTGTAGTTTTTCTTTTACGCTTTTTCCTTTTGTTTGTATAGCTTTCCGATTTTCTTTTTTTAATAGGGAGACGATGACTCCGGTCGTAATCCCAATCACAGCATATTTAAATATTGTATGTTTCATTTTTCTCACCCTTCTCTACTTTTATTTTCTTCAATGCTACAACTTAAAATAATTACCTTACCTATTGCAATCTATTAGAGAGAATGATAGGTTTGCGACTTCCTATCACTCGCCATTGGTGTTTCAGCTGTTACTAGGAGTAAAATCCTCCCTTGATCTAGCTTTTCTTCATATAAGTTAGCTTCCTCCTTCGACAATCCCATTTCTTCCATTTGATTTCGAAGTTCGTCCCCTTTTTTGGAGAAAAAGTTGATAATACTTGTTCCCAATCCTTGTTCTTTTACTCCAATCGTATTTGTGTTTGTATCATCCGCAATCTTTTTTGTTAGATGTTTTTCATGTGTTAAGACATACATGTCATCTTGGTGAATCCCTTGCAATTCTAGCTCTTTTACTTTCATAACTACTTCCTGTTCATTTTCATATTCATGAACCACCGGTTTTCTTTCATTCTTGTGCATTGTATTTTTCCTCCTTTAAATTTTTTATTTTTTTATTTAGTTGTTATGTAATATGTAATACACCTATTTTAAAGATGTTAAACCTAAATTTTCAAAAAATTTCATAAAATAAGTTATAAATGTTTTTGAATATCACAGCGATGTCACGAGAAGTTTGCTTTGATAAAAGTGCTACAAATAACGATTTGTTTGGAAGGCAAGCCCATTGTTTTATAGAAAATTTCTATTTAGAAAAAGTTACAAAAGGAGTACAAGATATTTTTTTCGTTAATTAAATCCTAGGAAAATAAAAAAGCACTCTTTTTAAAAGAGTGCTAAAAAACATATAACCTAATAATGTTTCTAGTTTGATTACAGAAAGAAAGTCTTTATTAAAACATATAGTTGCTAATTTAATTGCGATCTTCCTTGCACCCAAGCAGCAATGTCATTTATAACATACTCAGGGATATTAGCAGGACTATAATATTCATCCGGTTTACTTATTTCTCCATCACCTTCTGTAAAGAAATGATTTAACTTCGGATATAGTCGATAATCGACGTTATCTCGTTCTTTTAATTGTTCTTTCCAAAGAGGAATTTCGATTTTTGATTGAACTTGATAGTCTCTTTCCCCTTGAATAATAAGAAGCGGTGTCTTTTGTTCTTTTGACATTTCGGCTGCTTTAATTTTTCGGATAGAATCCCAAAATATTGCTGATCCTAAGTAAAAATCTTTTGGGGGATTCTGACTAGAGAAATTTGGATCATTTAATAATTCAAATTGTGCTTTGTAGAATTTATATTCATCTAGATTCATTGCTCCAATAGAAAAAAGGTACTCAAATTGATCTAAAACAACGTCTTGGATCGTACGAGCTGGCCCACCCATTACAATTGCCCCAGCAATATTATTATTTTGGTCTTTTTCAATCATTTTCGGAAGCATCATTCCACCTTGACTATGACCAAGAATATATATTTGATTCTTATTTATTAGAGGCTCATTTTTAAGAAATTGAGTTACAAAAAGAGCATCATCTGTTGTCTCTTTATCAACTGTATAAAAGGGACTAAATTGTGTTTTCAACCCATGTTCATAAGTTCTTTTATTATAGCGAAGAACAGCAATTCCCTTCGATGCAAGACCTTCAGCTAAATCGCGAAATGGTTTTAAAGCAAACGCTGTTTCATCCTGATCGGTTGCTCCTGATCCTTGAACAAGAATAACCGCTGGAAAAGGACCCTTTCCTTTTGGAACCGACAATGTTCCTGGTAATGGAAATGCACCACTTCCAACTACTACTTCTTTATCAACAAATGATTCAGGCTTACTATATGATGGACGCTCTGCAACAGGACTAAACGACATGCTTAGTTGAAAATCGTCTATTTTTCCAGATGGATCTAGTTTAATTAGTAAAGGTACAGTCATTTTTTCAAAAACTAATTGAATCTCCACATTTGTATGAACAGGATTTGTCTCTTTTTGTGTAACCTCTCCAATTTCTATAAAAGAACCTGCTTGTAATTGTACTGGGAGTCCCTCCCAATAGCTCTTCAGCCATTCTTCGGATATTATTTTCTGTAATGACCTTGAGGTTAAATCAAATGCAGATTTATAATCTTCACTATTCATATGACGAATAAATGAAAGAGTAGTAGATATAATAGGATTTTCATCATCACTATTGTCTACTTTTTTTATAGTTGTGTTTGCTTCCTTTAATTTCGAAATAAATTGATGGTTAAACGGATAATTATATGTATCAGGATATAAGCTTGTTTTCAATACTTCCGTATTCCGTCCCTCATACAAACTTGAAGAACTCGTAAAATTTTCAGGTAAAATTACTTCCTCCGCATATGAGACTGAGGGAATTGTTATTGAAAAAATCGCACTAACAAGTAATAACTTATTACTTGTTCTTCTTTTCTTACCCATACTTATTGATTCTCCTTTCAAAATTTAAAATTTCTAATACAGTATGCCAACTATAAGGAAAATAAAAATTATCAAAGAGATTAATAATCTATTTTACGATCCCCCCTAACTAATTAAAAATCTATCATTAACAAACTTCAATAAAAAATGCCCTCCCCCTCTTTTTTTATTGTTGGATTTTCCAAGGACTTAGAAGCACAGCACTAATTTACATGTAAATGACCCATGAGATTCTCTGTTTCAAAAGAAAAAAGCACCCCACTAGATGCTTTCTTTAATTGTTCTCACTCTCATTTATTTAGTTAATTCTCTTATTACTGTAAAATAAATTTATTCTATTTCCTAAATCTCACTTATTTCTTAATTCACTCATACCAATATAAAACCTAATAACCTATCCTCAAAAAATAAAGAAAACAGGTTATTTGGCTATTCATTCCGTAAGCTTACTGCTCAAGTTAGTCTTTTTTCACACGGTTAAACTTTATTAAGAAAACCTTAAGGAATTTCCCTCTATATTTATAAGAATTTTTTTCTATACTGAATCATGTAAATGAACAAGAGGAGAAACGATCATGAAGAAATTTGTAATTTGCATACTAGGAATAGGCCTCCCTATATACTTACTACCTTTCATATTACGCGGAGATTTAGACAGATTTAATCCGATTGCTGAAGAAAAGAATGTATATGCCGTTGCGAAAGGATATGGTGTTCCAGATTATCATCATAAAGGAAGAGCTATGTACTCACTAAAAGGTGTTGATGAATTAAGCAATGAAAAAGAATATAAAGTTGGAACGAACACGCCTAATGATTTTACAAGAAAAATTTACTTAAAAATTCATGTGAAAGGTAAGTATGTCTATTCCTACGATATTATTTCTGAAAAGGACATTCCAGAGAAAATAAGGGGACAATTGGAGATAGCAAAGAAATAAAAGAGCCAATTCGTACGAGTTGGCTCTTTATTATCGCTCCCATCTACCGTTTGGAGAATTCTTTCGATCGATTTATTAAGTTCGTTATCATTGTTTTAACAACCATTCTTCAATTACTTTAACTGTTTCATCCCGTTGTGCTTTTGACGTAATTAAGCTTGCATTATCACCTTTTTGCTCACCATACATGCCAAAATGAGCATGGTTTCCGCCTTTTATCATGTGCATAGTTGTATTCTTTGACATTAACTTTTTATTGTTCTCTATTTTTTCTACAGTTGCTAAAGCATCTACTTCTCCATAAATAGATAACATTGGAATCGATTTTGTAGAGAAATCATCTGCAGGATAAGAGCCTAAGAAAATGATCCCATCTACCTTGTCTTCATTCTGAAAGGCATACTTAGAAATCATAGCTCCGCCCATTGAATGTCCAGCAACGTACCATTTTTGAACTTCAGGGTACTGTTCAATTACACTATCTACCGCATTGATTCCAAGTATCGCTAAGTTTAATGGTAACTTAGGCATTACTACAAAATGCCCATCTTTTGCAAGAGCTTCTCCTAAGTAACTATAAGCTTCAGCTTCTACTTTAGCACCTTGATAAAAAACAACCCCTATTTTAGCATCTTTCTGTCCAAAAACTATATTATCTTCATCTTTTTTATCATTCACTAACGACAAAGCCTCTTTCGTTGGTTTGTAAGTAAACTGGGACCAAGTAAAAAAAGTAATACTCCCTATAAGTAAAATACCAAGTAAAGAGTACAGAACAATTTTCATCCATTTCTTCATATGTATGACCTCCCTAAGATGTATATATTCTATACTTTAGATTATCATTAATAAACATAAAAACTCGAGCATTTTTATTGTGCTCAAGTTTTCATTTACGTCTTTAATTTATACTATAAATTGTCCAAGATAAATATGTAGCAAATGCAGACCATAAAAAATATGGAATTAGCAACCCTGTCGATACTTTAGATAAATTGGAAGAAAACATAATGAGAAGTAACGTAGTAATAGCGACTAGTAAACAGTCTACTGTTGCTAAAAACAAATTTTTTTGAATGAATTGAAAGTAGCTGAACGCTTGATTGCACATATAATTTAAAAGGAATACAAACCAAAATGTTTTTGGCTTGAATCCATAGTTGTTGTAAATAATTGCAACTGATAATGCAATAAGTCCAAATAATACAGCCCATATCATTCCGATTGTCATACCAGGAGGTGTCCAAGACGGCTTTTCTAACGCATCATACCAAGTACGATCAATAGGGAATAAAACACTAGAAACATAAAACAAACCATATGTTAGTAAAAATACTATAATACTAGATTTTTTCATAAACATTCTCCTTTTTACTAGAAGATTATAGAAACTTTATATGATTAGTATGCCCTTGTAATGGATAAATTTCTAATATTTAAATTTCAAATACATATCGTTTAATCTATTTTATACGAACTCTTTCATACTTTTATATGCACACAGTGCTCTCTCTCTTGCTGCCTTATGATCAACGACTGGCAAAGGATATGTATTACCAAGCTTTATATTGGCCTTTTGTAAAATATGCTCAGGTGCTTCCCAAGGTTTATGTATATACTTATTCGGTATATCTCTTAATTCTGGTACCCATTTTCTTATATACTCTCCATTTTTATCAAACTTTTCTCCTTGTGTGATAGGATTAAAAATACGAAAGTACGGTGATGCATCTGCTCCACTTCCAGCAACCCATTGCCATCCCATTGTATTATTTGCAATATCAGCATCTAGTAGTGTATCCATAAACCATTTTGCTCCTTCTTGCCACGGAATTAACAAATGCTTTACAAGAAAAGAGGCTACAGCCATTCTTGTCCGATTATGCATAAAACCTGTTTGCCAAAGCTCCCGCATTCCCGCGTCAATAAACGGATAACCAGTTTCACCTTTTTGCCATACTCTTAATAACTCCTCTTCCTTATTCCACGGAAAATGTTCAAAGTTTTTATTAAGAGGTTTATATACTGTAAACGGATAGTGATATAGCAAATAATAAGAAAACTCTCGCCAAATTAATTGGCGTATAAAACTATTCACTTGTTTTTCAAAAAGACTACATTGTCTTTCGGTACTTTTATTTATTAAGTAATGATACATTAACTTCACTGATATTTGGCCAAATGAAAGATATGGCGCCAAC
This sequence comes from Bacillus cereus group sp. BfR-BA-01382, assembly GCF_022663475.1. Classification (NCBI taxonomy): domain Bacteria; kingdom Bacillati; phylum Bacillota; class Bacilli; order Caryophanales; family Bacillaceae; genus Bacillus; species Bacillus cereus group sp. BfR-BA-01382. Next base: position 64,355 of record NZ_JAKUFQ010000002.1, on the reverse strand, counting down.
ATCGAATGAGCATTTTGATTTGGAAAATCTCTTCCTTCACTATAAGAGGCTAATTTGCTAGAGAAAAATTTCTTGAATGTTTTGTATGCCCCTTCCTCTGTAGGCTCCCATATTGATTCAATATGAGATGTCCACGGTATAGTTGGCAGCAAGTGTAATTCTGAAACAGATAAGCTTGCTGGTAAAGAGCTTCCCCATTTTATACTCTGCACTTTGCTAATAGGTTTAGGTATTACCTGCTTTTGAAATGCATTGTAAAAAGGCGTAAACACCTTATATTCAGTGTTGTCCTTCTTTTTTATAATCCACGGTTCTAATAATAAATGCGAATTAAATTCCTTACAAATAATACCTTTATCTTCTAACATCATTTTCATTTTTTGATTAGATTGTAATCTGTCCGGATCATAGCAAATATTCCAATATACAGCCGTTATATCTAATTGTTCTATGAGAGAAAGTATTTCTTCCTCCGTACGTCCTTTACGAATTATTAAAGTAGAGCCCAATGCCTCAAGTTGCTTCTTTACATCTATTACAGCATGGTGTAACCACCACTTTGCCGCACTTCCTATTGAAAAAGTTTCATCTTGTACATATACCGGAAGAACCTCCCCGGACTGAACAGCCTCAAATAGAGCTGGGTTATCATATAAACGAAAATCTTTTTGAAACATAACGATAATTTTGTTTTGCATGGCTACCTCTTCTGATTCTTAAAACATAATAAAATTTATTATACAACAGCAATTTATACATAAGAATTTATTTGTCTTTAATAAATTAGTTAACTTTTTCAACTATTTTATTAGTAGGAATTTTAACAACCGTTTCTTTTTCCCCTATTCTATCAATCTTGAAACCATGAACTTTAACATCAGACGGTACTAGTGGATGATGACAAATCATATCTATACTCTTCTCAATATTTTCACTAACATTTTCTTTTCCAATTAGCCATTCATCGAGGCTACCACTTGAAAATTCAGGCATGCAATTTTTAAAGAGATAGTCTAATTCTATATTATCTTTTATGAAATCACGTTGAGTTTGTAGATTAACTGAAGACGTTTCTTTATCCTCTATTCCAACAACAAAAATTTCTTTAACATTTTCTTGATAAATAGCAATAATAATAGATCTCATTATATCTCCATAAGGATGTACAATTACAGAATCATAGCTGTGTATAGTCAACATGTTTTCTTGGTGAATGTTAGTTACTTGTTGGATACTAGGCTCTATTCCGTGTTCAATGTCTGTTAATAATAAAACTTTTTTATTCTTTGAATTCATATGGAGCACTCCTTCTTCATTATTGTATTTATGAAACTTTTAAGCTAGTAACAATAATAATTGTTACCAGTTTTTCCAGCGTCCCTCTGGATCAACACTTGCAAGTCTAACCCATCCATTTTGAACTTTTTCTCGAAATGTGAAATCATTATTTAACAAACGTTCTATATATTCAATAGGTGCTTGAATGACAATTAGTAAACGAAGTGGTGAATGATACGTCTCACTATCTGACTGCATAACCGATTGCCAAGGTAAGCCTGGCAACAGGTCACTTGCATTCCCTTGCATAACACCGAGACCTGCCGTTACAGTTTGGGTTGTTTTGTTTCCACTACCATAATAATGAGGTGCTACAGTTGAAGCGTAATATTGTAAATTTATCCACTGAGCTACTGTTCCTGGTCCTGCAATAATGTTAGCTAATATATCGCCACTTTCATCCTGTTTCCAATCATAATTATGGAGGAACGCCCTACCTTCTAAGTCACAATCTTGAGTTAATTCTCGTTGCCCGATAATAAAAGATGCATTACGAGCTAATCCCCATTCTGGACGTATTTCACTCCAATCTTCTGCAAATCGATGTGCCTCTTTACTCGCATTTTTTATTTTCGTTTTAAAATTTGGTAATTGCGTTAAACGCTCTCTATTTGCATGTTGGCTCACATTTGGCATAATCGACTCGATACAATCAAATGCTTCTTGCGCAGCTTCCGAAAGTTCCGGGACGTAAATCCATTCCAATTCGTCCACTGTTGTTTTATGTTCAGCTGCTGCAAAAATGGTGTCCTCAGGAATTTTAATACCTTCAGCAGCCAATGCCTCTCTTACTTCTGGAAGATTACATAAAGTAGCAAAAACTCTTGCATTGAATCCCCCTGCTGCTCCGCCACAAGCACCACACTCAAGCGCTGCAGCATAAGGATTGTTCGTACTTTGACTACTATGTCCGCACATTACAACTAAAGGAGCAAATTTTTCTGTCAGTCCCACCATTTTTAAAGCTTGACGCACATAGTTCACTTTTTCTTCTTTCGTAAAACCGATAGGTATCTCGCCCTTTGTGTCATGAACATGATTAAGTGAGAATGTTGTATCAGGTTTTTGTAACATAGTTTTACGAAGGTTACGAATGAAAGCACCAACTCCTCTTGGGACAAAGCTTCTTGTCACCATTTGTAGACCAAATAAAGGACCACTTAACTCAGGTAGCGCCATACTCGTCAGTACGTTCTGTTTCATCGTTTTAAATGTATAACGTACCGAACTGCCTACCCTCTTACGTTGCTCATAAGATTTAAGTTCATTTTCATTTGTGAGCTCTTTTATTTGATGTTTCGGTTTGAGTATAACTGGCAAAGAAGGATGGTTGTTATTACTACCTAGTTCACTAGTTGCAATTGGTAATCCAAAGAAACCAGCTATTCCAAATGTTTCAAACGGACCTAATTTTTCAAGATGGCGACGAAACGGTTCTGAACGTACATCAATACAGAATGCTAATTGAGCTAATACACGCTTTTTATCATTAGTTGCACGTTGTTTAGAAGCAATCTTCTTCCTTAATTGCTCTGCATGCGTCTGTTCCCAAGCTTCCAGCCAAAGTTTCCTACGAATATTTTCATCAAAACGATAAGCGAATACTAATAATTCACTTTGTTCAGCAGCAGGCATTTGTAACCATTCCCGTGTTGAAATATTCCCCCAATAGATCCAAGAAGCTATAAGCGGGACGATTGCAACTTTTTTCTCAACCTTTTGATTTTTTAAAGGTAAATAAGGCTTTGTAATAGCCAGCTCCATAGAAATTCGAACTGCTAAATATTCTATTAGGAGTTCCTGTTCCTGAATTGATTGTTGTGAGCGCCATCGTATCATTCCTGCCCACCCAGGCAAAGAAAGTAAGTGCCCTTCAAGGTAAGCTTGTATGTTAGATTCAGAAATTCCTAGTTCAGATAATGCTCTCGCTAAAGCTACTTGGGCATCTTGTGGCCAATCTTTTAAAACTTTACGCTCATTTTTACTGAGCGCTGGATCAAATTTAATAAGGTGTTGCCATGCACGATAAAAACCTTTCTCTCGATTTGGCATCGTCCAACTTGATCCGGAGTCATCAAGATATAATTTACACCATTTAATGATATGATAATTAAGAATATCAGATAGGTTTTCACCCTTTTGGTTCTCTATAAGTGAACTTACAGGTTGCAAAGAAGAGTCTTTCATACTCTCTGTATTTATATAACTCATTTCTTCTGCCAGTTTATTTACTTCTGGCAATGATAATAGACTAGAAGGTAATTCCTCTAATTTTAAAGCTACTTGGCAAAACTGCTCCACTTTCTTTCGCGGGATATGAAAAGATTGTGAATCAAGCCAACGAGACAAGCCACTTTGTAAAAATGATTCCTCAATCTCCCCTTTTGCCTTTGCCGAATGAATCATAGCAGCACTCGGATATATATCCACATTACGAATTTCTTTTAACCAATCTGCAACTTGTTCAAATGATTGTTTTTCAAGTCCCATCCAAGGGTGATGAGCTGCAAACGTAGAGATAGGCCAAAGTGGTGCAATCACTCGGCTAGCAGATGCAACTAAATCATTTATATTATTTTCTTGCATATCAATATTTGTATCTTTCTTTAATATTGACAATATGCTCATCACGAATTACCTCCCTTTGATACATAATGTTTCAGATAGCCTGGGTGACTTTCTACTGACTTTCTTCTCGCCTCACCTACTCGAACTAACCAAAGATAAAGTACAGCGAATAAAGTAGAAGATTGATTACGAGTAACGAAAGTACTAATAGCACTACTAAATAGTAAAATACATATAACAAAGATAACAGCTGGAGCTGAAGGTTGAACACTTTGATACATGTCAGTATGCAACCATTTGTAAAGAGAATTATGAACGGTAAAATAAATGAGAGAAAAACCAGCTAAAATAACTACGCCAACAATTCGTCCCATTCTTCCCTCTCCAAAAACAACAAGCTGTTTCCATGAAAAGTATAATGACCACCCTAAGATGAACGCACTAACTAATTCATACCCTTCTCCAGAAGTCGTAAACCAAAAAGCAATCGCTATAAATAATCCGAAAACACGTCCGACCATAATCCATAAATCAGATATCTTTTCATTAGACTGCTTCACTGCCCCAAAACGTTGCACGGAAGAACCAGCTTGTAAAAACAGTGTAGCTTTAAACAAACCATGTAAAATCAAATGAATAACAGCCGCTAAATAGGCTCCTAATGCGCATTGAATAAGCATAAACCCCATTTGTGCAATAGTTGATCCCACTAGCTGACGTTTATAATCAACTTGAACTAGGCTAATTCCTGTTCCGATTAAGATAGAAATACTTGAGAAAATTAGTAAAATGATTTGTGCAATATCATCATGAAAAAGAGGTGAAAATCTAGTTAACATGATACCGCCAGCATTTACTAAACCAGCATGCATAATAGCAGACACAGGAGTTGGAGCTACAGCTGACTCAATTAACCATCTTTGAAAAGGCCATTGTGCTGCTGGAATCATCACAGCTACTATAATCAATAAGTTAATTCCTGTTTTCTCCAACGTTCCAAATTGAGCTACATTTTCATTCGTTAAAACTGATGTTAATTGCCACTGTCCAGTGCCTTGAAAAAGCCAAATGATAGCTGATAGCAAGGCGATCCAGCTTATTGTAAATAAATAACTAGAAATTTTTGTTGCTTCACTAACTACTTTCCAACCTTTATTTAGCCCTATGAGTAGAACCAATCCTATAAGAGTTGCTCCCCAACAAATAATCATGAAACGAAGATCATTACTTAACCATGCGACTGAAGATACACCTGTAGTAAATGTAAAAAGTGCAAAGTATTTTCGATATGAGCGATCTCCCAGTAAGTAACGTATAGAAAAACGCTGAATGATTAAACCAATTGTAAGAACAAAGAAAGCCATGAACCAAGCTAAAGTATCTAGATGCCAAGGCCCTACAACTCTATCTTCATTGTGATTAACAAGTGCGAGTAAAGAAACCAATGAAGGCAATGCAGCGATACCAATATGGATATGAACAAAACGTAAAGGCATCCTTGCATGTAAAAACAATAATCCACTTAGCCAAGAAGCACTAAGCGCCATAAAAAATAATGTTAACAGTGTTGATGAACTCAGCGAAATTAACATGTTAAATACCCCCTTCTAAGCAAAAATAAACTATAAAAATTCCTTTTAATTAAGATGATTTTTTAAATTTCAATTTTCATTCACTCTTTTTAGTGCATCGTTTTTTCCCATAAAAAAACCGACAACTTCCATAATTCAATGATTTTATATCATCATTGAATTATGGAGATTGTCGGTTTCCCTTCAACTAACTTCAATAAAGTTTTTTGAAGAGCTCCCATTTTATAGAGGATAATAATGTATGTATTACTCCTGTTAAAAAGAAATGTATATTTCTGATCTCCTAGATTATGCAATCAATATATCAATTTATGTTATACGCTATCTTTTAATTAAGAAACTTTTTCATTTAGTCAATATTACATATTAAAAAAATGCTAAAGCCTTAATTATAGCAAACTGTTAAAATGAGCATCTATCAATTTTTTAAAACAATTATAAGATAAACCATATTAAGCAGTTTGTCAATTTCTTTATCCGTTTTTTAAGAGTTATTAGAATTAAGATTTATTATACCTAAATAACTTCAAGTTTTTAATTATTAGCCTGTTAATAAAGTGCCAAACTTGTAGGTTTCTTAATCCTTCCACTAACCTTAAGGTATTTTTAAAATTTCTCCTCAAGATTATGAAGCAATTTAAAAATCATTACTCGTTCGCCTGTACGGGAGCTTATATCCGTATGAAAGCTTTTCACTTTTTCTCCAGTTAATTCTAGTATAATCTCTTTCAGATCATCAATTCCAGATTCAACTAGCTCCGAACGATTTTTCTTTATCGTTAGCATACCGTCTTTTGTTTCGCAAACCGTATATTCAGCCGGCGTTAAAACACCTTGTAAATTTACGATAATCATATCCCGTACTATATCTGTCTTAACGGATATAGACCCGCGTCCTAGGTAGTCCTTTTCCCAGTGAGTAATTGCTTTGCTTATCTCTGATTCAATAGAGCCTTTTGAGTTTTTCATCTTTGTATCCTCCTTCAATAAAATGTAATTACAATAACAATATAATAATCTGGATTGATTTTATTTTCAATTATTGAGAAGAATTTATAGGAATCGTTGTCATGTATCCTTTAGTATTAAAGTGAATTTTTATATTGCAATATACGTTTTTTTGATTATCTCCAACATAATACTCTTACTATAAAGACTCTGTTGCATACATTTCTAAAAAGGACATTCCGGAGAAAATAAGAAAACTCTTGTAACGTAATATACAAACGAAAAAGCCGATTTCTTTATAAAATAAGAAATCAACTTTTGGCTTAGTTATTGATTTAGTAATGGAAAACACCTTTTTAAGATAATTATGTTTATACTATAGACGTTGATCTTTCTGGAAGTTTAGTTGAAAATGATCCGCTTCATTGTATACCCCGAATTCATATCCTTTTTCCTTATAAAATTTAATAATTTCAGGAAGCGCTTGTAATGTTTGTGGTTTTTCATGCATTAGAACTACTTCCACATCTTCTGTTGTTGTACGCTTTACATTCTCTATAATTTGCTGTGGATTACCTTTTAATTTCCAATCATTTGAATCTATCGTCCAATCCCAAACTTTTATTCCTGCTTCTACAATTTGGTTACGAATTTCCTCGCCCTTTAATCCTGGTGCAGATCCATATGGCGGACGAACTAGTTTAGGAGTTGTACCCGTAATATTATGGATAAGAGCTAACGTTTCTTTCATCTCCGGTACAAATTGTCCTTTTTTGTATAACTTATCACTATTATGTGTCATACTATGAGCACCAATATAATGTCCTTCTTTTACTGCTCGCTTTACGTTTTCCTGAAAAGCGGTATTCTGTAAATTGCTACCTTGCATAAAAAATGTCGAAGCAACATGTTGCTCTTTTAGTACATCTAAAAATTTCCCAGTTAATTCGCTAGGACCGTCATCGAATGTTAAATAAACAACCTTTCCTACCGGTTTTCCATCAGGTCTTTTCTGTTTTGCTGGTGGTGTCTCCTTTTTCTTTTCTTGTTGTTGCGTATTAACTTGATTACTACTTTCATTAGCTACTCCCTTCGCTGGGATAGAGTTCCATTTCCCAATTAAAAAGAATGTGAAAAAGGTCGTTGCTAAAACAACCCCTAGAGATAGTATTGCCTTAGTTCCTACATTTGTTTTTTTCTTATTTTGTGATTCTTTCATTATGTTTCGATCCTTTCCCTACTAATTTTCATATTCATTATTTATACAGCTAAGCATTAACTCCAGTTGATATTTACAATAAATAGATTAATAGAGGAAGGTGAAGATAAAATGCAGATAATGTCGAAATTAGTTAAAGAATAGCGTACTGCATCCACTCTTTAGAAAAATATTGTTTTCTCTAATACAGTTAAATTTGAAAACTGGATATACATCCAAAATAAAAAATACTACTCTTTCTAAACAAAATTTTTATATCAAGATAATAGTATGCTGTTATAAAGATAAAATACTGAGTTAGCCATACTATTGAAATTCTATTATAATTTTGTAATTGGAATTCATTTGAATCAAATAAAGAACTAGAAGAAATATTATTATGTGGAGGTGCTCCGATGAATCTTTTAATTAGAGAGTTAGAAAAAAATGATTTAGACAATTTCCCGAAGATCGATGACAGTTTTATAGTGAATGCTCGGTTAATTCTTTCTCTTTCCAAAGTAAATAGACGCATAGAATATACAGTAGAAGACGTTCCAAGTTATGAAAAAAGTTATTTACAAAATCAAGATGATAATGAAGAACTGGCTTACAATGAATATATAAATAAACCTAATCAAGTCATTTACATAGCACTGTTACATAACCAAATCATTGGATTAATGGTATTGAAAAAGAATTGGAATCACTATGCTTACATAGAAGATATAACGGTGGATAAAAAATATCGTACACTCGGAGTTGGTAAAAGATTGGTTGATCAGGCAAAGCGATGGGCAAAAGAAGGCAACATGCCCGGGATCATGCTTGAAACGCAAAATAATAATGTCGCAGCATGTAAATTTTATGAAAAATGTGGATTTGTAATTGGTGGGTTTGATTTTCTTGTTTATAAAGGTTTAGATATTGAAAATGATGAAGTTGCAATTTATTGGTATTTATATTTCAAATGAAACTGTTTTTAGCATTAAACAAAGTCAAAATAAAAACCCCAATTTCTCCATATTAAAATTGAGAAATTGGGGTTAAGTTATTTAACAAGATTTTTTATCTAAAACAGATAACTAATTAATAATCCTGCCGATAATAAGAAGCCAAAAATCGTATTTGTCATTGCTGTTGATTTCATTGCGATGCGCATATACCCAGGGTCCTTTGCTCCTTTTTGGAAACTTTGAATAGCAGAGATTGGCTTTCTCAAACCTAGGAACATAACTAATGCCCAAGGGCTTATATAACCCATCAATACAATCACCGCAATCCATAAATAAGCAATGAAAAAGGCTACAGCTAGTGTTACTATTGCTTTTTCTCTCCCAAGGAGGATTACCAACGTCTTTCTTCCACCTTTAATATCTTCTTCGATATCTCGGATGTTATTCGACATGTTGATTGCACCTACTAAAATCCCAATTGGAATGGAAATCAATACACTTTCAATCGTTATCGTATTTGTTTGAATAAAGAAAGCAATAAGTACAAAACATGTCCCCATTAACAATCCAGAAACTAATTCTCCAAACGGAGTGTACGCAATTGGTAATGGACCACCTGTATATAAATAGCCAACCGCCATTCCAATTAAACCAATAACCACTAACCACCAACTACTATTCATACAAATATAAATGCCAATAAAAGCTGCTACGACATATAATAAAAGCGCAACTGTTAACACATTTTTTGGCTTCAATCCATGACGGACAATTCCGCCACCGATGCCAACGGATTCAGCAGTGTCTAATCCACGTTTGAAATCATAGTACTCATTAAATAAATTCGTTGCGATTTGCAATGCTAAACATGCAAGCATCATCGCAATAAATAAAAGCCAATCAATTTTGGCAACATAAAGTGATGCCACTGTTCCTAAAATTACAGGAGAAAACGTCGCCGTTAATGTATGTGGGCGCGTCATCTTCCATATTAATTTAGCGGAACTAATTTCTTTTTCATTCCCCATAACTCTGTTCAATCTCCCTACATTTTAAGTATAAATTACTAGCAGTATCTTTCTATCTATTTCCTGCCACGCATCCATTCATTATATCAATAAATGATTATCCTTTCTAACAAATCTACTTTTAATAAAGTAAAAATTATAAAATAAAACTTTAATTAGTAGAAGTTTTGTCACCCCCACTGATTATTAGTACATATTCAGTGGGATTTTACGGGCAGCCCTCCCTCCCATTCGCTGAATTTTTAAGGAGGAAATCTTATCCGCCCGCAAATATTGGGATAAATAAAAGAGCCAACTCATATGAGCTAGCTCTTTCATCTCTTATTTTATAAAAATTCAATAGTTACGCTACATTGAAAAACAGATAAATCCTACTTTTGTAGCCCATTAATAATGGTATCTATATTCCATTTCATCATTTTTAAGTAAGTATCTCCATCCTCACCTGATTTACCTAGTGAGTCTGTAAAAATTGTCCCTGCAATTGGCACGTTTGTTTCTTTTGAAACAGTTTCCATACTACGTCGATCTACACTTGTTTCAACAAATAAAGCTGGCACTTTGTTTGTTTGAATTAAACTTACAACATCTCTAATTTGATCTGGCGTACCTTGATTCTCTGAGTTAATTTCCCAAATGTATCCCGTCTTAATGTCATATGCTTTTCCAAAGTATTTAAAAGCACCTTCGCTAGAGATTAAGAAACGTTTTTCTTCAGGAATTTGATGAATTCTGTTTACTGTCTCATCGTGTAACTTTTGAAGTTCTGCTACATACTCATCAGCATTTTTAGTATAGAACTCTTTATTTTTAGGATCTTCTTTAATTAATGCCTGCTTCACATTTTCAGCGTATAAAATACCATTTTTAATATTCATCCAAGCATGTGGGTCTGGTTCTTTTTCTAATCCTTTTGTTTCTAAGTAAATAGCTTCTACACCTTCACTTACTTTATAAACCGGTGCATCTTTCGCTGATTTATTTGCCGTTTTTAATAGCTTTTTAAACCACGCTCCACCTTCTTCTAGGTTTAGCCCATTGTAAAATACCATATCTGCATCTGTCATTTTCATAACATCTTTTGGTAGTGGATCATATTCATGCGGGTTAGCTCCGATTGGAACAAGACTATGAATCTCAACTTTATCTCCACCAATTTGCTTCACCATATCATATATAATGGAGTATGTAGTTACAACTTTTAATTTTCCATTACCCTCTTCTTTTCCATTTGTGTTACTCGAACACGCTGTTAATGCAAATACAAAAATACAAATTACCGATAATACAACATTTTTAAATTTCATCATTATCCTCCAATCAATTATGACAACTCTGCTCTATTTTTTCTAATTTTGATAGCTCTCCAAAACAAACCTTGTGACGGTGAGAAAAAGAATGCCAATCCGAACAAGAATGTTGCGACAAGAACAATTGTTGCACCTGAAGCAAGATTATAAGAGAAACTAAAATATAACCCTACTACAGATGAAAGCGCACCAATGCCTGCTGCTAAATAAATCATGACCCATAAACGGTTTGTTAATAAATACGCTGTAGCCGCTGGTGTAATAAGCATCGCAACGACTAGAATAATTCCAACAGTTTGAAGTGAAGCTACTGTAACCATTGTAAGGAGAATCATTAAGCCATAATGAATCCATTTATTCGGTAATCCATAGCTTTGCGCCATAGTTGGATCAAACGTGGATACGAGTAATTCTTTGTAAAACAACATTACAAGACCAATAATGACCACTCCAATAATCAGTGTCATCCACATATCAGAAGAACGAACGGATAAGACATTCCCGAATAAAATATGATACAAATCAGAACTACTCTTCATAAAGGTAATTAAAATAATCCCTACAGCGAAAACAGATGTAAACATAATTCCTATCGCCATATCATGTTTAATACGACTATTTTGACTTACAAATCCGATTCCTACTGCAGTAATAACACCTGTTAAAACCGCTCCTATAAAATAGTTCATTCCAATCATATAAGAAAGCGCTACTCCTGGAAGAACAGCATGTGAAATGGCATCACCCATTAATGCCATACCTCGTAAAATAATAAAACATCCAATGACACCACAGATAATTCCTACCATAACGGAAGTTAATAACGCCTTCTGCAGAAAACTATACTGCGTTAATGCATCTATAAATTCTACAATCTTCATGATGAATGTACCTCCGCTGCATTATTAAACAATATTCCTTGATTCACATACGCTTTTGACATAACAGTTGGTTCTAATACTTGGCGTACTTCTCCGTAATGAATTAAGCTTTTATTCATTAATAGTAATTTATCAAAATACGATTCTGCTTTACTTAAATCATGATGGACAACGACAATCGTTTTTCCTTCTTTACGTAGTTCCCTAAGAATTTTAATGATTGTCTCTTCACTTGTTACATCAATTCCGACAAACGGCTCATCTAAGAAGAATATTTCCGCCTTTTGCGCTAAAGCTCTCGCCAAAAAGACACGTTGTTGTTGTCCACCTGACAACTCACCGATTTGGCGATTTTTAAACTCTTCCATTCCGACTTTTTTTAAGCAATCAAACGCCCAATCCCGATGCTCTTTCTTCGGTCTTTTCATCATACCTAAAGATGGATACGTTCCAATTAGCACGACATCTAAAACTGTAATCGGAAAGTCCCAATCTATATCACTTCTTTGCGGTACATATGCAACACTCTTTCTAACGCTTCGAATATCCTCTCCAAGAATTTGGACATATCCCTTATCATTTGGGATTAAATCTAATACAGCTTTCATTAAAGTAGATTTCCCCGCTCCATTTGGACCAATAATTCCAACGAGCTTCCCTTTTTCAATATCGAAGGAGACATTTTGAACTACTTGATTCCCTTGATACGATACAAACAAATCTTTAACAATTATAGCCTCACCCATTTTTTATGCATTCCCCTTTCTTTTTTTCGTGTATATAATTATTTTGCGCAAAGGCAACTTTTAAGCAAAAAAATATAAAGCGAATGTAAACCCGCGCTTAAGTTTCCTTAAGGAAACTTTTTTATATGAGTCAAATTATATAAGCTATATGAAAATTTGTAAACTAAATTTTACTAATTTATAAATATATAATGAAAATAATTATCAATGTGGAACAAAATATATTATCTATTTTATGATTTTTTGAAAAAGATATTACTGTGAAAAAATAAGCAATATAGTATATAAATGAAAGAACCTACTCGTATGAGTTGGCTCTTTCTCTTTTACAATATTTGATACGCTCTGCAGCAAAAAATATAATTAAATTACTTCCAAACAACACCTCGCCTCTCATATTCCATTCTATATTCAACAGCAGCTGCAATTTTAGAACTTGCGAACTTTTCCGTAATCCAAAGAGCTAAATCAGTTCCTGAAGTAACTCCTCTTGCAGTAATAATATCGCCTTGATCTACAATTCGGTAATGAAGAAGTTCTGCCCCATATTTACTCATTTCACCCTGTGCCAAATGGTGCATCGTCGCCTTTTTACCATTCAATATACCTGAGGCTGCTAGTAGCATACCTCCTGTACAAACTCCCGCAACAATCGTTCCTTCATTATGCATCTCTCTAATCGTTTCTGCCAGTGTTCCAAGCTCTGCTTGCTTTCGTGCCCCATGTTCAGCTTTATGATTCCAGCCACCACCAGGTACAATTAACAAATCTGGGCGATTATCCATTCGTAAAAAATCATGTAGTGTAACCGTAACTCCAAACGAGGTAGTAACTTCTTGTTTTCGTTCACTTGATACGAGTTCAACTGTAAACGGAGCCCCTTCTTCTATTGCTCTTTTCAGTACTTCAAACGACGCGAAAGAGACAAGTTCTCCGAAGCCATCAAACAATACAATTTGTATTTTCATTTTCGGACACCCCATATTGTTTCTTTTTTGAATCGTAAATTAGGACAATAAATGTTATCTACAAATATACGACCAGGATTCACTCTTGCAATTACAGCCTTTACCTCCAATTGCCCTTTTTCATTTACTAAACGGTTACATTTATAAAAATCATCCTTGTTTAATTCAGAAATCATATGTTATCCCCCCTGAAACTGCTCTATTCTAACTTTACCACCATGACAGAATATTCTCTATTCGTTTTAATAGTTGTTTTAAACCAAAGAAGTAGATAATAAAAAGAGCCAATCCCTATAAAATAGAAGATTGACTCTTTCCTTTATTTACTCCCCTGTTTCAGAAAATCGCTTTATATGTTCACCAATTTCATCGCGAACACGTTGAAATTCAGACCACTCTTTTCCTGCTGGATCATCAAATCCCCAGTGAACACGATTCACATGCGGCGGAGTAGATGGACAGACAGCATCTGCATGACTACAAAGCGTAACGACTAAATCAGCACTATTTAAAATGGTTGCATCAATTATATCTGATGTTTGATTTGTTATGTCGATATTTACTTCGTTCATTGCTTTAATTGCGTTCGGATTTACTCCATGTGCTTCGATTCCTGCAGAATACACATTCCACTTATCTTCTAAAAATTGTTTGCCCCACGCTTCTGCCATTTGGCTTCGGCATGAATTTCCTGTGCATAAGAAATAGATTGTCTTTTTGTTTTCCATGGTATTTTCCACCTTTATTTTATATTTAGACTGGTTGGTCATTAAAATATTTACGTTTAAACCAAAAAGCAACGTTTACAAGTGCAATCATTACAGGTACTTCCACTAACGGTCCGATAACAGCTGCAAATGCTGCGCCTGAATGAATACCAAACACCCCAACTGCTACAGCAATTGCTAACTCAAAGTTATTACTACCTGCTGTAAATGCTAACGTTGTCGTCACCGGATAGTTGGCACCAATTTTCCTTCCCATAAAGAAAGATACAAAAAACATTACAATAAAATAAATGAGTAACGGAATCGCTATTCTTACCACATCTAGTGGCACGCTAACAATCATCTCCCCTTTTAAGGAGAACATGATGATGATTGTAAATAGTAATGCAAGTAATGTAAGTGGACTAATTTTCGGTATAAACACCTTTTCATACCACTGTCTTCCTTTTAACTTAACGAGTACAAAGCGTGTCAACATACCTGCTATAAAAGGAATTCCCAAATAGATAAATACGGATTTCGCTACTTCTATCATTGTAATATCGACAATAGCACCTTCAATTCCTAACCATTCTGGAATGACTGTTACAAACACGTATGCATAAACGGAGAAGAATAACATTTGGAATACTGAGTTAAAAGCCACTAAACCTGCCGCATACTCTTTATCCCCATCAGCAAGGTCGTTCCAAACAATTACCATTGCAATACAACGTGCTAAACCAATCATAATGAGCCCGACCATGTATTCTGGCTTATCAGGAAGAAAAATAATTGCTAAAACAAACATAAGTACAGGTCCAATAATCCAGTTTTGTACTAAAGATAAAACCAATACTTTTACGTCTTTAAATACTCGGCCCATTTCCTCGTAACGAACCTTTGCTAATGGTGGATACATCATGACAATTAAACCAGCAGCAAGCGGAATAGACGTCGTTCCAACTTGTAATGTATTCAGTCCATCTACTACACTAGGAAACACAAACCCTAAACCAATTCCAACTGCCATAGCTAGAAAAATCCATAGTGTTAAATATCGATCTAGAAAAGATAAACGTTTCATTTTATTTTCCATCTCCTATTAACAACAAGAATTTTTAGCTACCTCATTTGAAGTCATGCAACAAGATGAATCTTCTATTTTGTGAACATCACTATCAGCTTTTGTATAAAAGAACTCCCACTCATTACCATCGGGATCCGTTACCCAAAACTTATCTTGCACTGCATAACAACAAGTCGTATCCATCTCATCACGCGCAAAGAAACCTTCTTTTTCTAATCGCTCTTTATGTAATGTAATTTCTTCAGCTGTATCCACTTGGAAACCAAAGTGATTTACTTGATTTCCATTCACTTCATCTCGTACGTTTAGCGTGAAATTAAGTCCTGGCGTCTCTAATAGAAATTTTGCATAATCTGATTTCACTTTAACTGGTAATACACCAAATACCTTTTCATAAAATTCAATAGATTTCTCTAAATTCGTAACGTTTATACCGACGTGAACATATCTCATACCTTATTCCTCCTCTTTATATGTCATTAATCAATTTTTTTTGATTAATAGTACAAAATTTTAACAACAACTACCTTTTCCTGTTTTTCTAAAGATACAACACAATTCTTCTGATAATAAATTATTCACTTCCGCATCATTCAAATCATAATAACTCCACGTACCTGTTGTTTCTTTTACAATTAAACCTGCATCTAATAAAATCTTTAAATGATAGGACAACTTAGATTGCGTCATTTCAAAAACTTCGGTTAAATCACATACACACGTCTGTCCTCGCTGACAAAGTTCATACATGATTTCTAGACGTTTCTGATCCGCCAACGCTTTAAATTTTTTCTCATAGAGCTGAAAATCTTGTGCCACTGTAGTTCACTTCCCTTCATCAACTTTTTTTGATGTTTATAGTATATACGCTAGTGAGTTTATTATGCAACTTATTAATCAAGTTTTTTGATTTAGAAAAAATTTCTCCCATTATATCTTTGCTACAAGTAAAAAGGACCATCGCCTTTTCAAAAATGAAAAACTACGGTTCTTTTTACAACTTAATAGTTACAATATTTCCTAGTAATGGAGTCTCTATAACTATTTAACTTTTAATTTGATTATTATAGAGTAGTGCCCCATTACCATCAATCTAAGAAAAACAAATACCCCCAAATGAGAAAAATCGATATAACTCTTCGGCAAATAAAGATAACTCTTGTTTTTGGTGCATATTCATAAAAAGCACGTCACCCTTTCTCATTAACATAAGAGAATAGTAACGTGCTTTTAATCTCAAAAATAGTCTAAATCCTTAAGTTGATGGTTGTGGGGCGGGACCCCATGCCCATCAAGCTAATATTTTGAAGTGCCCCATGCCCATCAAGCTAAAATTTTATAGTACCCCCCAGAACGAAATTTTGTACTAACTTGTAACAAAATGCTCATTTTTTATTTTGAGGATGCTTCAAAATATTAGTTTGATAGCAATGTGTCTCTATCCATATAGGTTCGTGAATTACGGTACTATGACCATATCGTACAGCTAGTTGAGTGTTCAAATGTTTTTGGTCAAAGCTTTTCTCCTAATATCATATGAACTCACTTCATCACTCCATAATTTTTAGGTAGTGAACGATTTTAGATTACCTAAAATCACTATGATATCCTAAATAATATTTAAAAAGCTAAGTCCATACATCGCAGCAACTGTAAAAATGACTGTCCATACTGCTAGACTGACCGTCATCCAACTTATGACGTGTGTCCGGTTAGATCCAAATGTTAAAGCTAATACGGCTGCAATATCAGTTCCTACGAGAATTGGAGCTAGAAGAGCCAAACCTGGAATACCATATCGATCCCATATTTTTCTTGATCGGGTTTCTTTTTTAGAAGGTGTTGTTATACCTTTTTTTTGTTTTCTTGCTGCTTGCCATTTTGCATACTGTTTAAAGAAAAAACCGAGTAATAGAACCAAGATAAGATTTCCTGCAAATGCTGTTACTCCTACTGCAAATGGTTGTAATCCCCATGCGATACCAAGTGGTACAACAATTGATACATCCATCCATGGGGCAAATGCTAAAAGAAATAACACTACATATTGCCATAATGCCCCCGCATTTTGAGCCCACTCCACCATATTGTTTCATCCCCTTTGTTAAATACGATTTAAAATAAAAATAGTGGTTAACCAATAGACAATATATTGACCTGCACCTAGTAAACCAATGCACAATAATGGAACAAAATTATGTTGAGAAAAGAGAAAGCAAATCCCTGCCGTTACTGGAAGCGCAATGCTATAGTAAATATACACATTTCGGCAAGCCTTATAGGTTACCCACTGCTGCCCTTCATCTATTTCACGAAATTCGGATGGTATAAAACCAAATAGCCTAATCTTATCATGAGGATTCTTTCGGTTATAAATCCTTGTGAGAATGAGCCATAAAAAAGTAACCGTCACTAAAATCCCGAAACATAACTTAGCTAAAATGACTTGTGTATTCATAAGAGAAAATAGTAAAAATGCAATAATCAACACAAATATACTGGCCCCTATAAGTGGAGATCTTAAAACCTGTTTTATCATAATCGTTCCTCTCCCTTTAAATAAAAAACCTCTTCTACGGTAACTTGAAATACAGCAGCTAATTTTAACGCCATAGTGACAGATGGAGAATAATCACCTTTTTCTATTAATCCAATTGTCTGCCTTGTGACCCCAATTGCATCGGCCAAGTCTTGCTGAGTCCATCTAAATCGTGCTCGTAATTCTCTAACTCTGTTTTCTAGTATCATAATTCCCCTTTCCTCATTTACAATTACTGTAATTGTAAATGATTACTAACAAAATGTAAACAATCATTTGCATTATGTAATGAATAATTGCTAAACACGACATAAATTACCCTTATGTTAAAAAGGGAGTCCACCCCATCGCTATCAAGATACCAAAACAAAATACCCCATAAAATGAAAAAATACGCTATTCTTTCTGTAGAATCATAGGAAAGGATGGCGTTTTTGTATGTCTATTTCTGTATCTGATGAATTACAACTATTTGCTCAAGAAATTCAAAAATTCTTATCTCCAAATATCTTACGAGATCTTGCTAGAGATGTTGATTTTGTACAAAGAACTAGTAAATACCAAGCAAAAGATTTAGTCGCTTTATGTGTATGGATGAGTCAAAATGTCGCTACAACTTCTTCAACCCAGTTATCTAGCTGTTTAGAAGCATCGACAGAAGTGCTCATCAGTCCTGAGGGACTGAATCAACGATTTAATAAAGCGGCTGTCCAATTTTTACAACACATATTATCTAAACTACTAAACCAAAAATTGGCCTCATCTATACCTATTCCTTCTCCATATATTTCTGTTTTCAAGCGTATTCGTATTTTAGATTCAACTGCATTTCAACTTCCAGATCCCTTTTCATTTGTTTATCCAGGTGCAGGAGGATACAGCCATACAGCGGGGGTGAAGATTCAGCTAGAGTATGATCTATTAAGTGGCCAGTTCCTGCATATCCATACAGGTCCAGGTAAACAACATGATCGAACCTACGGTTCCCTGCGTGTTCCAACTGTGACAGCGAATGATTTATGTATCCGAGATTTAGGGTATTTTCATTTGAAAGATCTTAAACATATACAAGACCAAAAGGCTTACTATATCTCTCGTATCAAGTCGAATACACGTATTTATCAAAAAAATCCCAATCCTGATTATTTTCAAGATGGAAGAATTAAGAAAGGTACAGAGTATATTCAAATAGATATGGAGGGTTTAATGAGCTCTCTTCAACCAGGACAAACATGTGAAATAGCTGACGCTTATGTAGGAATGACTGATAAAGTGCCGACTCGTGTGATTGTTCATCGACTAACAAAAGAACAACAACAAAAACGATTACACGATCAAACTGTAAGAGAAAAAAAGAAAGGAATGAAGTATTCTGCTCGTAGTAAACGACTTAGCGGTATCAATGTATATATGACAAATACCTCTATAGATATTGTCCCGATGGGACAAGTACATGATTGGTATTCTTTACGTTGGCAAATCGAGCTTTTATTTAAAACGTGGAAATCATTCTTTCATATTCATCATTGTAAAAAGATAAAACGAGAACGATTAGAATGCCATTTGTATGGGCAACTGATTGCCATTTTACTTTGTTCTTCTACCATGTTTCAAATGCGACAATTGCTTCTTATGAAAAAGAAACGAGAACTGAGTGAATATAAGGCCATATATATGATTAAAGATTACTTTCTTCTTATTTTCCAAGCTATACAGAAAGACACCCAAGAGCTATCAAAGATTTTAATTCGCCTGTTCAACCTCCTACAGCAAAACGGGAGAAAATCTCATCGATATGAGAAGAAAACAGTCTTTGATATATTAGGTGTCATTTACAATTGTACCATGTTTGATAATCAAGCGGCTTAAATCAAAAAATTAAAACCCATTAGGGTTTATTTCGTATGCAAATCTTTAAATTCCCTACACGTAGCTTTTAAAAAAAAGAAACAACCTCTATTATAATTAACGTTTTATGGTCTTAGCTTGATAGCGATGTGGCGGTACCCCATTGCCATCAACCTAAGCTTTTGTGATACCCCCCATAACGAAATTTTCACCTTTTTACAATTATTTATGAGAATTCAGCTCATTTTTTCGTTTTGGGGAACAATCAATTTCTTAAGTTGATGGGTATGTGATAATGCTTCCATTTGAACAAATTTTCCTTTTCCATACCAATCACACATCTTTTGTAGAGTAATAGTATCAGCATATCCCAGTTTAAGAGGTTACTTACAAAATATTTAAAATTTTTCCGCGAGAATCCTCCGAAATGTAATACGGACTTTAAATATTTTCATTTATAATTCTTTATTTGTCTATACTTTTCATACCGCTGTTGTATAAGCTCTTCTGAGGATAATAGTATCAATTTTTTTAGAGATAATTCGATTACAGATTCAATCATTTTTGCCTGTGATTTTATATCATTTTGTGCTCCACCTTTAATTTCAGGAATGATTTCATCAATAATTCCTAAATGTTTTAAATCTTTTGCTGAAATTTTCATATGTTCAGCAGCTTCTGGAGCATACTTAGCGTCCTTCCATAGGATAGATGCTGCTCCTTCTGGCGAAATCACCGAGTACCATGAATACTCTAACATATGGATATGGTTACCGACACTAATGCCAAGAGCTCCACCACTTGATGCCTCTCCAATTACAATACAAACAATTGGCACTTTAAGTGTAGTCATTTCAAATAGATTTCGAGCTATCGCTTCAGAAATCCCACGTTCTTCAGACCCTATCCCTGGATAGGCGCCTATTGTATCAATAAATGTAATAATAGGGCGATTAAATTTATCAGCTTGTTTCATAAGTCTTAGCGCTTTTCTATAACCTTCTGGATGTGCCATTCCAAAATTTCTTTCTATACTTTCCTTTGTATTTCTACCTCTTTGATGACCAATAACCGTAACGGGCATTCCTTTAAATTTTGCAATACCACCTATCATTGCTTTATCATCACCATATAATCGATCACCATGAAGTTCGAGAAAGTTTGTAAACAATAAAGGTATATAGTCCAATGTCGTGGGTCGGTTACGTAGCCTTGCAATTTGAACTCGTTGAAAAGGTGTAATATTAGAATAAATTTTATCTTGCATTTTATTTAAACGTTTTTCTAATTCATGAATTTCTGACGATAAATCTACATTATTTTCTTTCATAATTTTCTTTAATTCATCAAATTTCTCTTTTAATTCAATAATAGGACGTTCAAAATGCAAACTCATTTTATCCTCCAAATGTTATGACTTACCTCACTCTAATCAAAAGACTTAGAAATAGAATCAATAAATAATTCAAAACCATCCACAACTATTTTTTGTTCTGATTCTGATAAATTATTGAGAATACTTTGATAAAATGTAATGGATTGCTCTCTTAAGCAATTAACAGTTATGTGACCTTTTTCTGTGAGGTGCAGAAAAAGTTCTCTTCTATTTTTTTCATTTACTTCACGATAAACAAGCCCCTTTTTTACTAACTTATCTACCAATCTACTTACAGTTGAAGTCTCTAATCTAAGTTTATTGGATAGTTGCCAAACAGTTAATTTTTCCACCTCTAGTTCCTCTAACGCCATCATTTGAGAAGTTGGTAAAGGTTTTTCAAATGGTCCATTGGGCAAATTTTGAGATTCAAAAACCCCAGTTATTATAATCATTTTC
The DNA here is from genome assembly GCF_022663475.1 of Bacillus cereus group sp. BfR-BA-01382. Classification (NCBI taxonomy): domain Bacteria; kingdom Bacillati; phylum Bacillota; class Bacilli; order Caryophanales; family Bacillaceae; genus Bacillus; species Bacillus cereus group sp. BfR-BA-01382. The sequence continues at coordinate 42,804 of NZ_JAKUFQ010000002.1, read as the reverse complement.
TTAATATCCGTTCTTAGTTTTAAGGCATCTTCTCTTTTCAAATAGGTCACCCTCCTACAACTAATGTATCATACATCAATTGTATTATACATGAATATGTTTTTTTCACAAGCTTAACGTAAGCCAATATTACAACATGGACGAGATATTTCTTCTTGTTAAAATGGTATAAGTGGATTGTTTTCTACAAATGGCAGAACATCAATTATGTATCAGGGGCCTTTATGGGGTACCGCTCATCGCCATCAAGCTAAGAAAATAAAACTACCCAAAAACGAAATTTTGTGATAACTTGTAACAAAAAACTCATAATTTTTTTGGGGAGTTCTACATTCTTAAGTTGATGGGCATGGGGTAGCACCACATCGCCATCAAGCTAAAATTTTATAGCACCCCCAGAACGAAATTTTGTACTATCTTGTAATAAAATGCTCATTTTTTCGTTTTGAGGTATTTGCGTTTCTTAGTCTGATAGTGATGGGGTGGGCCCCCACACAGTACGATTTTATTTCAAAAACACAACGATTTTACTACACACTTTTTATTTATCCCAAACTCTCATCTGCTAGTATTACTATTTTTCATTACTAATCTTGCCGTTTCACTCGGATGGCTAAGAGGAAAATGATGGCCATATGGAACAAAATCAACCTTACCAAGATACGATGGAGCAGAATAACCTCTGTCATAATCCCCCAAAATAATGTGAAGATTATACTTTGTTACTTCCTTGAAATCACCTTGATCTTTTTTCAGTAGTAAACTGTTAAGCTGAACCGTAGTATTTAAAATTCTAGGAGAAGTAAAACTGTTACTTACTTTTTCGATATAATGTTCAGGGATGCTCTCCATACTTTCAAACAAACCATTATTTAATAAATAACGCCCTATCAAATTAGGAGTTGCCAATTTTAATGTCCATTTGTTTATAAATTGGGGAACATTTAGCAATTTAGCATTTTTTTTAGCAACAGGTGGCTGAAGTAACGTAATTGAATACTTCTTATCTATGTACTCTTGTACCAATGCTTCCAGAAGAATAAATGCACCGAATGAATGGCCAATTAGATGTGCACCATTCGTAGCTTTCTCCAATAACTTTTTCACTACATTCAAATAGATAGCTAGAAGATTTTTCTCTTGTTTAAAAGGAGAACGTCCCAAACCTGGAAGATCCAAAATCCATACAGGTTGACCAGTTTTTTCATGAAGCTCTTGTGCTAAAGGAAATAAATCCTCTCCATCACTCAATAAACCATGTAATAAAATAAACGGTTTACCCTCTCCTTGTAATTGGTAAAGGGTATTGTTATCGCATAATGTTCGTTTAAATACATGATTATGCTGGCCATATTGATACATCATTCGATAATCCAGATCAGCTACTACGGCAGGGAAAAATTTCATTACACTCGTCTCCTTAAACCAATCTCCTCCCATAATTTTTTTCGCTGAAACATTTGAAAATTTTCGTTTTGTAATAAAATTCAGTCCATCAGAAGGAATTTTTGTTATTTTACTTACTCCACTATTCATAATTGCTTTCATAAGTGGCATTGGGACAGAGATTTTTGGTGCCCTCATATTCATACTTTCTGACATAATACTTAATAACTCAGCAATGTTCTGATCGTGCTGTTTGTCTTCAACAAGTGTATATGTTTGAATAGTCGGTTGCTCTAATCTGAAAACCTGCACAATAAACTTCGCAAGCTCATCGTTTGAAATAAGTGGTAACCTATATCCCTTACCTCCAGGAATCATTGGCATGAGCCCTCTTCGCATACTCATCACAAGCAAACCTAATCCTGCTATCTGCTCTGTACTCCCTGTTTTACTACTACCGACTACAGTTGGCGGATTAATTACAGAAAGCGGATAACCTACTGCTGATGCCTGCTGACGGATATAAAGATCTGCTAAAAATTTTGTTCTCTCATATGGATTTTTTATTTTCAAATAATTATTTCCTTCTTGAAACACATCAATTGCAATCTTGCTATTTTTATCATCAAAGGGACTCATATAACCTACAACATGAATAAATTGTTGCAAGCCCTTCAATTGATGAATACTTTTAGCTAATTCACTAATATGTTTTGCGCCATTTAAAAATACGGAAGCTGCCTCTTTACTTGTCGCTTGAATATCCATGGGGCCTCCTGCGTGAATAATCACATCCGTTTTCAATACCCTCTCCTTATCTTCAGCACTTAGACCTAAATCTTTTTTCGTCAAATCACCTTCAATAAAGTCCATAACTTCCTTTTTTAAGTTTCCTCTTTCTTGAAAAAGGCGTATTGCTTTACTTTTCGACCTTACTAAAAGAAGAATTTTAACATCCTCTTTGGCTAATTCTTTCACTAATTGCTTTCCAATAAAGCCTGTTCCACCAGTTAAAAATACTGTTCTCATATAAAATCCCCCTTTTAGTACTAATCAGTACTAATTTAATTTAAAAAAAATGCTTCTTTTATCGAAGCAATTTTAAAAAATGATCTGCTGTTTTCGTGATTACAGTTGCATCCTTCAATGTTTCTGAAATAAATAACGCTCCTTCAAGATTTGTAATAAAAAGTGATGCAACCTCATCAATATGAATCGTATTTCTAAATTCTCCATTCTCTACCCCTTGTTTAAGTAATAGAGAAACTTTCTTTTGTAATCCTGTAAAAAAAAGACCTATTTTTTCTTTTATTTGCGTGGCCTGTTTAGGACTTTGAATATAAAGAGTAATAAATGGACAGCTCCCCTTATACTCTCTCGACTGAACTCCTTGTGATAATTGCTTTAAAAACAGTTGGATACGATCTTCAACTAAAAATTGGTTCTGAGAAAGTACGTCATCAATTGCAGATTGATACATTTCAATCCAATAATCAACGACCCCTTCTAATAATACTTCCTTATTAGAAAAGTGATAATACACATTAGACTTTGAAACTTTGCTTACACGTACTAATTCATCCATACTTGTATAAGCAAACCCTTTTTCTAAAAATAATGTTGCAGCTACTTCAATCACACGTTTTTGATTCATTAATTTTACCTTTGTCATAACTAGAACTATATAGTACTAATTTAAATATTACAAGTATTTATGTTAATTTAGAAAAAAGTTTGTTTAAAAAAGTTCCACTAACATTGATTTTACTGCAAAAAAAATCTTATTTTGAATAAAGTTGAACTGAACCCCGAAATTGTTAATTCACTATCGTCTAATAGAGGTCACCATACATACCCATCAACTTAAGAAAAAGAAATGCCCCCTTATTCAAGTTGCCTAGCCAAAAAATCACGTTTTAATAGACTTCTTTAGCATGCCTATCTTTCTATAAATTACCAGATATGAAACAAGGATCGTTTCATATCTAGTAATTTACTTGATTAGCTTGATGGGTATGGAGTAGTGCCCCTATAAACAAAACCCTCCAGAAACATCTAAAATCTGCCCTGTTATCCAGCGGCTATCAGCAGAAGCAAGGAATGCTACTGCATCTGCAATATCTTCAACTTGCCCTATTCGTTCGAACACAGATGAATTCGTAGCAAAACTTCGTATTTCCGGATCATCTAGCAATTTTGCATTAATATCTGTCTTCGTATATCCAGGCATAATTGTATTCACTGTTATACCTCTTTCTCCGAGATGTTTAGCTAGAGGAAGTGTCATCGTATTTAATGCACCTTTACTTAAGCCGTATGCAATTGAGCCTGTAAAACCAAGTCGTACTTCAGCTGATGAAATGTTAATAATACGCCCCTCTGCTCGTAGTAACGGCAATGTTTGCTGAATTAAGAAGAACGGTGCCTTAATATTTACAGACATAATTTCATCAAAAACTTCTTCTGTCGTATTTTCAATCGTTCCTTGTGTACCTATCCCTGCATTGTTTACTAAAATATCAATCTCTGATGTACCAACCCTTACTTGTAATTCATTCTTCAATTGTTCTACTAGCTTCTTGACACCATCAATTGAATTGAGTTCTGCTTCAATTAAGAATGCTTTTCCTCCATTAGATTCAATCTCACTAATTGTTTCATCTGCAGCTGCCTTATTTCGTCCGTAGTGAATCACAACTAATGCACCGTCGTTTGCCAATCTCATCGCAATCGCACGACCAATACCGCGACTCGCCCCTGTTACTAACGCTACTTTCCCATCAAGATTCTTCATTTTTTCCATCCTTTCTAAATTTCCGTTTAAAAAATCCAACACTTATATTTTTATGCAAACACCGATAATTTTAAATATAGATTTATAAGTAATTCAGTTCGTTCACTTATGATATTATAGTTATAACTTACGTTTTACTTTAGAAAATAAAATAAGGAGACTACACAATGCAAAACACAGTAAAACTGGATGAAATCGATCATAAGATTATGAACTTGTTGTATGAAAATGCGAGAATTTCTGTTTCAGAAATAGGACGAATTATATCCATGACGCAACCTGCTGTAAAAGAGCGTATTAATAAACTTGAAGATCAAGGAGTTATAGCGGCTTACCGAACGAAATTTGAGCCTTCCAAAATTAATAAAAACATTCAAGCATTCATCATGTTTAAAACGAGCCAATGCTCTGATTTCATCCAATATTGTAATGCCGCTCCTGAAGTAACTGATTTATATCGAATTAGCGGGGAATTTAATTATATGATGAAGGTCATGAGCGATTCGATGGATTCCCTCGCTGCGTTTTTAGACTCGTTAATGCAATTCGGATTATCATCTCCTTTAATTGTTTTAAAGAGTGAGTTCGAGGAGAAATTGTCATTCTAATAAAGGGATACGTATTATTATCCTCACTAACAGTAAAATTTTCTCTTTCTTGAGAAAAACCAACAAAATCAATGACTAGCAAACAAAAAAGAACATTGATTTTTCAATGTTCTTTTTATATCTCTACTTATTAATTCGATTGCTATTCGAAAAAAGCACCTTAATCCCTTACCCTTGATTCCTCTGCACCTCTCTAAACTCCTCCTTCACCTTCTCTAACAACCCTTCTTCCGTAATTAATCGATACGCCGTATTTGCTAATGCTTTTGCCGATGTAATTAATGCTTTATCTCCAAGTTCTGAACGTGCTGCTTCTCTAAATTCATTCGTATGTGCAATTAAGTCATCTGGTCCGATTTTAATGTACGGATGAATTGTCGGTACGACTTGACTTACGTTTCCTGCGTCGGTTGAACCGATCCCTACTCTTTCTTTACGATTTACCTCTTCACCTAATAGTTCTAATTCTTCCGCTACGATATCGTTATATGTTTTTGTTACGAGTAATTCATCGATTTCATTTTGGAATTGATGAATTTTTACTTTTGCACCTGTTGCTAACGCTGCTCCCTCAGCAATGTTTCTTACTTTTTCTGTTACTTCTGCACATCTTTTTCGCGTTGCTGCGCGGATGAAGAACCTTGCCGCGGCGTAGTCAGGAATAATGTTAGGTGCTTTTCCGCCTTCTGTAATAACGCCATGAATTTTCACGTCTGACGGCAGTTGTTGGCGAAGTGCGTTAATACTGTTATAAAGCTGAATAACCGCATCTAATGCATTAATCCCTTCTTCTGGTGAGGCTGCAGCGTGAGCTGTTTTTCCGTAAAAATGAAAATCAAGTGGATCGACTGCTAATGAAGGACTCGTTGTCGCTGTCTTTGCGCTCGGATGAATCATAAGCGCCGCATCAATGTCTTTAAATAAACCTGCCTTTACATAACTTGATTTCGCGCTACCATTTGGCCCGCCTTCTTCTGCTGGTGTACCAAACACGACAACTTCCCCGCCAATTTCTTCAAGCGTTTCTGATAATGCGATTGCTGCTGCAACGCTAATTGTGCCAATTAAATTGTGACCACACGCATGACCTAGTCCTGGTAAAGCGTCATACTCCGCTAAAAATGCAATGACTGGTCCTTGTTTTCCTGAACTTTTTCGCGCGATAAAACCTGTTTCATGTCCAGCTATATTGTGTTGCAGCTGAAATCCTGCACTACCTAGTAATAAGCTTAACGTTCTGGATGCGTAAAACTCTTGGTTTCCAATCTCCGGATTCGCATGAATATCATGACTTGTTTCTATGTACTTTTCCTTATTTCTTTCGATACTCTCTTCAATTGTTTTTCTTTGTGACGTTACTCCTGTCGCTCCCATTGTTCTTCCTCCTTTTATTTTCACGTAAAAAAGCCTCTTTCTAAAAGATAGAAAGAGGCTTCTGTATATACAATCGAAATGAGCTTCTTTCTTATCTTTCAAGTTACCTTGCTGGAATTGGCACAGTATTCATAACGAATCCGCTGCCGAGGTATCATAGGGCCAGTCCCTCCACCTCTCGTGATAAGAATTTTCATAAAATTATATTAAATTACATTCATTCTAAGTTCATTCCAAATAAAAGTCAAGGAATTCCTATCCGAATTTACCGAATATCTAAAAATCCTTTTAATACACCAATTGTTTCTGGCGCTTGCAGTCTGGCACATACGTACGGAAATTCTGTACTACCTTCAAACATCATTTGAGATGTAAGCGGTGCGCCTGCCCAGAAGATTTCATCATCAATTACGATAAACGGGAATGCTTTATTTTGTCTTTGTAACTTTACATTTTTCAGTGGAACTGGTCCATCACTATAAACTGTTATCTGTGCATTTGTACGCATTAACGCTTGCCATACTCGCTTATCCACTTGTTTTGTACTTGGAAGTGAAATAATAATTTTTCGTTTTGCGGCTAAAATATCTTTTAATAACCCTTTCGGCTCTTCAAGATTCATTTCCATAAACCAGCGTAAACGTTTCGAAATTTTCCGTTCCCACAATTGTCTTGATGTCGTGCGATCATACACATCTCCATGACGTTCTATATGAGCTGTTAATTGTGATAACGCTTGTTTTCTCGAAAGGTTTTTACGCATATAATGGCAATCTGATAATTGAATGAACTTCCCTCTCGCTCTTGTCACTGCTACATTGACGAGGCGATGGTTTTTGTGATCAAAGAATAATACGCCAGGTCGTTCTTGCGGATAACTGTCAACCGTATCAAAGATCATCATATCTCTTTCAGAACCTTGGAACTTATGAACTGTCGCCGCTAAAACTGGTATGTTTTGATATTTCGTTCTCTGCAACATTTCTCTAATACACGTTGATAAAAAGCGTGACTGCGCCCTGTAAGGTGTCACAACACCAATCGACTGAACACCGTCTAATAATCCGATTAACATCATTTGCATCGCTACTAAACCAGACATAATGTTAAAACGTGAACCAGAAGCCGCATCTTTTAACGAAAAAGCTCCCATTTGGCTCGTATCAAATAAAACACTCGCTTCATTTGCGAACGGCTGCAATTGCGCAAGTTCTTTACGCTCTGAAACAGACGGATGATCGTATACTCTATTTTTATAAATAAACGAATTCGTAAACTTCGATATATCCGCATGCATACGTCTTTGTTCCTGCAACATAAATAGGTTCGGATGTGCTTCTGATTTATTAACAGACTCAACAATCCCAGCATGGTAAAACATATCTTCCCCAAGCCATTTGCGAACAAGTTCATGGTTCGCCATCGCAATTGGAGGTAATTGTAAAAAGTCGCCACAAACAACGATACGTTTTCCAAGTGAAGCAGCTAATGCGATTTGCGGAACGAACGCCATACTCACTTCATCTACGACAACTAAATCAAATGTACGCTCATAAATTAGCGCATCAATTGCACATTTTGATAGAGTTGCACCAATTACTTTCGCATTTTCAATATATTCTTTTTCTACTTCTTTAATTTTCGCTTTTTGCTTTCGAAGATCACTTTCAATCTCTTGTATACGCTTCTTATCAGCAGAAGTCGCTTTATATGATAAAATCTTTTCACGAAGATCTTGTCGTGTTTCTTCTAAATAGAGTCTTTCTTCTCCCCAAGATCCGTTCGTCGTTTCAACTAGCTTCGACGTAAGTAATGTTTCATGATTTCGTATATGTTCATGTTGACTATAACCGTAACGAACAATTTCGCCAGGTGTCCATTTCTTTTTCTTCTCAATTTGTTTCGTTACTTCGCTCATTAATACGTCCACTGCCGCATTACTATGAGCTAACACAAGTACCGATTTTCCTTTTTGGTAATGAGCCGAAATAATACGTGATAAATTGTACGACTTCCCTGTTCCAGGCGGTCCCCATACGTACGTTGTCGGATTGTAAAACGAACGATATGCTAGTTCATTTTTCGGATTTTTCATCTTCTCAATATGCTTCGGACTGCTCGTCCCATCAACGAGACGCTTTATACGATTACGTTTTAGCTTATCTTTACGTGCTTCTTTCAATCGCTCTTGCAGTTGCTCTAAAAGTTGCCACGGTTCACTGTATAAAACCGCTTCTCTTATTTCACCTTGTATATAATCATTTAATTTCAATTCTATTTCTAATCCATGTACAGATAATACTTCTCCTGTCGCTTCCTCACCATCGAACTCAATTCGAATTGGTGAACCTTCAGGTAAACTTACTTCCGAAATAAGCTGAAATACATACACTGTATTCTCATAATCTGTATATAAAAAACGACCGTTCATGATAGAAATTTTACTACCACCTATCGTTTTCCAATGTTTAATTTCATATGCTAATGCATAATGCCACTCTTTCATCGTTTCCGATAATGAAGGAGTTTGAGTAGGTATATTCATCGTATAATCTCCTTCCTTCTCCCCAAACATACTTTCTCACTATACCATACAACACGCTTAAATTTGTAAGGTTTTTATCTTGCTTATTTTCTTAATTTTCAATAATATATTGTATATAATTTTCAGAAAGAAGGAATCTACATGCCAGTTAGAAGAATTGAACACGTAGGACTTATGGTTGCAAACTTAGAAACATCTATTACTTTTTATGAAAAAGTAGTTGGCTTACAGCTCATTAAGCGAATGGGACACCCAAACCCAGACTTAAAACTCGCTTTTTTAGGTGTAGAAGAATCGAAGGAAACGATACTTGAATTAATTGAAGGCTACAATTCTTCTCTTCCGGCAGAAGGAAAAGTACATCACATTTGCTTTAAGGTAGATTCATTAGAAGAAGAAATCACAAGACTAAAGAAACACACAGTAACCTTTTTACTAGGAGAAGAAGTCGAAACATTACCAGATGGAACACGTTACATATTCTTCGCTGGTCCTGATGGAGAGTGGATTGAGTTTTTTGAGACAGAGAGATAAAACAAACCTTTATTTTGCGGGATAGAAAAGGAGCCGGAATTACGGTCCTTGTTTTTAACCAGTAACAATGAAACATACCTCCAACCTAAGAATTTGCCAAGATTAAAAATACAATCATTTTGTTAGGAGGAGAGAATGGGAAATACAGTCTTTATTATTGTTTTTTGGATACTGATACTATTTCCAATCCTTTATGTAATCAAGATAAAGGATTGGAATATAAAAACAGCTGCCTTATTTGTTGGAAGGATTCTATTAAGTATTGTCTATTTTATAAATGGAATGGTATTAGGTCTGCAACGAAATTGGGTAGAACCTCCCTATGAAACAGAATGGGATTTCTTTGTAAAGTCTTTACTAAACGGAAAAACTGATGCACTTATACACTTGTTACTTCTAATTATTATCATTACTTTGGATCTATTCATTACATTTTATTATATCAATAAAAAGAAATAGGATATTCTCTCCTATTTCTTTTTTATGAGTAGCGCCATATCGTTATCAAACTAAGGTTTTATGTTGCCCCTAAACAATAATTTTTTACATTTTTACTCTGGAGATGTCAATTTTACTATATTTTGGGTATTTATTTTTACTAGCTTGATGGACATGGGGTTGATTTATTTTCTTAGGCTGATAGGCATGTGGTGCTATCCCATTGCTATTAAGCTAAGAATTTAATTGTAATAAGGTAATACTTAAGATACAAATAAAATATCTTTTCCATGTCGCACTGTTTTATTGAAGTCTATCCCGAGTTGTAGCTAGTTCAATGCGACTGTAAATTCGGAGTTCGGTGCGCCAGCAAATACAACCGTTCCATTCCCTGGTAGTTTCACTTTGTTATTATCACTAACGACGGTAAAATTGACGCATACTCCATTCTCATCATACACCGCGAATGAACTTCCTGATGGCAACTCCACATTCATCGTTTTCCCTGCTGCCTCTTGCGGGACCGTAAACCATTTCGCATGCCCATTTTTTTGCAATGTAACTTTTGATAATCGACCTGTATCAAGGGGTTTTACGTTAGATTCACTGACGTATAAAAAGCTGGACATCTCCATATATTCAGTACCATCCTCTGTATAGAAATGGGCTTCCTTTGTATCCCGCCCATTCATCACAGGAATTTGAATTTGATGCGTCGCCGTATTCGGACCTGTAATTTTTTTGCCGTCCCAATATCCATCCTTGATCGTAATTTGTGTGTTAAGAGGCATTAGTTGTCCTAGATAGTTCATAGAATTAAATTTTTCGTTAACGAGATAGAACTTGCCACCCTCGCGCTTCGCCCATGCAGCAGCTGTTTTCTTCGGTAACACATTGTTTTCTAATTTCTGGGCTAAATAGTGAGTCAGCACATTTTGCCCCAATCCCGGTGATAATTCATATGTGCTCTCTCTCAAATAAACTTTTCCATTCTTCTCTGTGACGAAGTTAAGCTTGGAAGTACCCTTCTCATTTATAAAGCTTCCATCCGCCGTATATACATATTTTTCTTCCGGTTTAGTTGGTAAAACCAGTTCTCCCTTCTTCGTAATTTCTATTTTGAAATGGCTATAGCTATTTCCATAAAATCCTGCTTTTTTTACCACGTCTTGAGGCACTTTAGCCTTGACGGGCTTTCCGAAGGATTTATCTGGCTTTATATCCTTAATTGTCCCTTTCTCTTTAAGCCTAGCTAGCAGTAATTTATTTGCCAACAGTTGATTTGTCATGCTGCTGCCGCCGGAGGACAATACAGCTGCTGCCATCTTCTGTTCTGGAAGCACGACCAATGTAGCATGTTGCAGTATCGTATCCCCACCCTTAGTCAACACTTTTATCCCATATTCACTGAATGGGTATAGTTTTACACTATCCCAGCCAAGTCCATAGTTGAACACATTTCCGCTATCTCCCGGCCACATTCCTTTTTTATATTCTTCTTGTTCCATCGCCTTGACTGCTTTATTAGAGAGAATTTCTTTTCCCTGTCCCATAAATATTTGTGAGAATCGCACCACATCTTCTGCAGTAGAAGAGATTCCTCCCGTACCAATTAGATTCACCATTTCACTTGGTAGCTGTCCCTGGTATGTCGGAGAATACAGTCCAGCCCGCTTTTCGTCTTCCCATTTGTCTTGCGATGTTATCGTATGATTCAGTTTTAATGGCTCTGTAAACTTTTGATGTAGAAATTCAGTAAAACTCATACCGCTGACTCTTTCTACCAAGATCTCAGCCAGTGTAAAACCGTCATTACAGTATACTGAGAACGCACCAGGGTCTGCCTTCAAGTTTTGGTTGGACAATTGTTGCAATAATATATCATGGGCATAAGCATCATTATCTTTAAATAAAAATGCATTATTGAACGTCGAACCTTGCAAACCCGAGGAGTGATTCAACAGCATACGCGGTGTAATACGCTTATATCGTTTATCTTTCATTTTAAAATCAGGAATATAGCGGGCAACAGGAGCATCCAAATCAACTTTTCCTTCGTCTACCAGTTTCATAACAGCCGCAGCTGTATATACTTTACTGGTTGAACCAATTCCGTATAGAGTATCTTTGGTTAGTGGCTCTTTCCCTTCTATGTCGTTCTTACCTGTCTGCCCCGACAAAATAAGTTTACCATTATCAATCAGCGCATACTGTACACTAGTCGTCTCATAGGACTTCGTGAGCAGTGCAGCGTTCTCTGCAGCAATCTTCTCCAAATCTTTGCTAGCAACTTCTTGGCTAGATACAACCGGAGTCTTACTGCTAGAAGACGCTATCGCTCCTGTTGGTAGACTCATCGTTAGAGCTAAGGTAGCGGCTAACACTCCAGATAATTTATTTTCCATAAGAAAAATTCCTCCTTAGATAAATGATCGATTTCATCTTTTATTTGTTCAATTACAAACATCACATAAACTACTATTCTGGCTTTATCCCTACTGTCTATATTCAACAAGTAAAATACTTTTAAAAAGACCAGTATTCTCGGCTCTACCCATACTGTTCAAATTGCCGTCAACATATGCCCCTCCAGCAAAAGTATCAAATCCTAGAATAACATCTGTATGTTCCCATATCGGGACACCGTTAGGAAATATAATTTCATAGATTCCTAGACCATATCCATTGATTCTTCCCTTTCCTGTAGGAACTGTAGTGAGTATTCTGTTCTTTCAGTAATTGCCACCAATAGAATGCTCTTATTACTAGTTTGTTTTTCGTATAAATGTATCCTATTTACCCTCCCTCTTTTACGCTTCTCTATATTTGTATCCTACACAATAAAAATTTCTTTTTTCTTATCCATTTCTTACAATTTCCTTACGTTCAAATCACTTCTATAATTAGATAGGTTTTATTTTAAAATCTCCAGGATAATAAGTGCATATATAATCCCACGATTTTATAGAAGATGGATTAATAACCTTTCATGCACATCTCTAATATTCCCTTAGATTCCACCCTCAACCTTTACCACAGTTCCAACTGGCATCAACACTTCTTCACATTCTTATAAGTGGAAGTCATTATTTCATATTCATCATTGTAAAAAGATAAAACGAGAACTGAAACACCCCCTAATATAATTGACGTTGTATGAGCTTTGATTGATAGCGACGGGGTACCGCCAGTATTTCGGAAAAAACCACACTAAGGGTATACAAGGTTTTATACAGTTTTTCAGTTAATCCAATAAGAGACAAGAACCCTAAAACCGCACCAGGATAGGAAAGTATAAAAAATGCATAGATCCATAGAACAAAAAAAAAGACGATTCCCTTGTAAAATTAGGGAACCGTCTTTTTCTTCGCTATCGATAACAAAAATCAAGTACGTAATATTTTATTTGTCGATATTTTTTCAATCTTCATTATCGATTTCTATTGTACCCGTTCTAGCACTAACCTTTAAAATATTTAACAAATTATCAGGTGTCTTGATTTCTACTTCATATTCAAATTTTGATTGTGCTAAGTTATCATCTTCTAATTCGAATTCTTTTTTCACATTAATAATTTCTCCATTTGTATGAGCTAAAGAAATTTCACGAACTTGTTTCTCTGTGTAGTTTTCATTCTTTTTTGCATAATTGTAACCCATACCATAATATCCACCAACAATAGCAATACCACTTACTAAAATAGCAATTACACTTATAATTATTTTCTTTTTATGCTTTAACATTTTCATCCACTCCTTAATGATTACTCCTCTATTCCAAATCTTGCTTCAAGCGCATTTTCTGCTTGCTCTAATTGATCTTCCAGTATATCGTGTTCTTTTTCTTGCGTTTGATATTGTTCAACAGTTATCGTTCCAGCGTGATAATCTGCTTCTAGCTGATTATCAGATAGATCTATCTTGTCATCCAATTGGTCAATTTCTTTTTTTGTTGCCAAGTACATATTTAAGTTATCTTCTTTTGCTCCAACTGGTTTCGTGTTATTTGCCTTTTCTACAATAGATGTGACTTCGTTTTTGAAATCTTGTGTTTGCTTCGTATCATTCGTAGCAGGCTCTGTTTTGTTTGGTTCTTGTTGTAGTTGAGCAACTTCTTTTTGTAATTTATCATTTTCCACTTTCAGTTGTTGCACTTCTGTATTGTTAACAGCTTGAGTAGAACAAGCTGTTAACAATACACAAGATATCGCTCCAATCAGCATCCATTTTCGCATTCTGTTTTCCTCCCTTTACATGTGCACCTTATCCTTGCCTTTATATTACTGAACAAACATTAAAGGAAGATTAATGTATAAAAAAATAAAGTGAAGACTTTTACGGGTAGCCCGACTTCCCCTAACTCCCTCGCATTCGCCGAATTTTGAAGGAGGAGTCTTACTGCCCGTTAATGCTGGATAAAATGATATAATTAAATCGTTTCTAATCTTGCTTTAATGTTTTGGAATTATAGTGATACATATTAATAAGAAGAAAAGGAGAATGTTAATGCGAGTTCTTATTGTCGAAGATGAACAAGACTTACAAAATATATTGGTAAAACGATTAAATGCAGAACATTATAGTGTCGATGCATGTGGGAATGGAGAAAATGCCTTGGATTATATAAACATGGCTACCTACGATTTGATTGTGCTTGACATTATGATTCCAGGAATAGATGGTTTACAAGTATTACAAAGATTACGCGCGGACAATAATACAACTCCTGTCTTGCTTCTTACAGCTAAAGATACAATTGATGATCGTGTAACAGGACTCGACTTAGGTGCGGATGATTATTTAGTAAAGCCGTTTGCTTTTGACGAACTGTTAGCAAGAATTCGAGTGTTAATGCGAAGAAAAACAGGAAATACATCTAATGTGTTTGAAATCGCTGACCTAGTGGTAGATTGCAATATGCATAAAGTAACACGAGGAGACCAAGTTATCACTCTTTCCAGTAAGGAATTTGCTATTTTAGAATATATGATTCGTAATAAAGAAGTTGTGCTGACACGAGATAAAATTGAGCAACATGTGTGGAATTACGACTATGAAGGTGGCTCGAATATTATTGATGTTTACGTCCGCTATCTTCGCAAAAAAATTGATAGCCAGTTTGAAACGAAGTTAATTCATACAGTACGAGGAACTGGTTACGTATTGCGAGTAGAATCATGAAAAGACTATCAATAAAAATGAGAGTAACCCTGTGGTATACGGGGCTAATTGTAATTATTATGGCACTCGTGTTAGCTTTTATTTTAACTTCTTCAGATAAAGTTTTGCTTTTTAATATGAAAGATCAATTAAAGAGCACAGTAAAAGAAAGCATGGAAGATATCAAATATAAGCATGGGCAGTTAAAGATTGACGATGATTTTGAAACCTTAGAAGATGGCGTAAATATTAGTATTTATAGTAAACAAGGTGAGCTGTTAGTAGGACATAGTCCAACAAGCTTTAATAAAAAGATATCGCTTAAATCCGATGAAATACAAACCATTAAAGACGGCAATAAAGAATGGATAGTATATGATTTTCTCCATAATGCAGGCGGCGATGAGCAAGTCTGGGTTCGTGGAATAATGACTATGAACCAATTATCCTCAACGATGAATACGCTTATCGTGGTAACAATCATCTCATTCCCATTACTTATTCTTATTGCGGCATTCGGAGGATATTTTATTACGCAAAGGGCGTTTCGACCTGTGCAACAAATGAGTGATTCAGCTAGTAAAATTGGTGATGGTAAAGACCTTTCGAAGAGAATTAATTTACAAGGTTCACCGAAAGACGAAATGTATCATTTAGCACAAACCTTTGACAAAATGTTTGAGCGATTGGAGACATCATTTGAAAGTGAAAAACAATTTACATCTGACGCATCTCATGAATTAAGAACACCAACATCTGTTATTATTTCACAATGCGAATACGCTTTATCGCAGAAGAATAATCCGAAAGAAATGGAAGAATCGTTAGAAGTAATTTTAAAGCAATCACGTAAAATATCCACTCTAATCTCACAACTTTTATTATTAGCAAGAGCTGACCAAGGAAACCATAATACTTTCCAATTTGAATGTATCAATATGAGTGAATTAACGGAAATCGTCGTAGAAGAGCTCTCATTAATGGTACAAGAGGCTTCGATTGATATAACAATTAATATAGAGAAAGACCTATTTATTAAAGCCGATCAAACATTGATGATGCGTTTATTAATGAATTTACTAACGAATGCGATTGCTTATAGTAAAGCGAGTGGAACTGTGAATATGCAACTATTCCGTGATGAAACCAACATAATAGGTAAAGTCTCTGATAATGGTATAGGCATCAGCGAGCAACATATTACTAAAATATGGGACCGCTTCTATCGAGTTGACGCAGCACGAACATCTTCAAACATCGGAAACACAGGTTTAGGATTGTCTATGGTAAAATGGATTGTCGAACTACACGGAGGAGAAATTACAGTTGAAAGTGAATTAGGAGAAGGCAGTACTTTTACATTTAAACTACCAATTGAAAAACAAGCATAATTTATGCGCATCTGTCGCTTCAAAATAAAGATTGATATTTAAAGGCTCTCTACAATCCTTATGTAAAAATAACTGACGCATTTTAAACATCATCGATTTTATCATTTTGGACAACCTATTCTGTTAAATTGATATACATGCGAAAAAACTATCGAAATAAAACCCCAGAAATCCAACGGTCTCTGGGGCTCCATTATATATTTAGCTCTTTTTGCTTTTTGTTTTGTTTATGTCTATACAGCAATTTTCGACTTATTAGAGAAATCACTAATAAGGTCAGAATTAATAAGATAAGTTGCATAAATGATAAATCAAAATATTTAGCACCTGTAACGATTAAAAGTGTAGAAATCGTGCCTTTTACAACGAAAAAAATAATAACCCATAACCCGCCTTTTTTCCAGTTCATTTTATATTACCCTTTCCTACGTTTAAATTCTTAAAATATTTAATGATAGTTCGTAAATATGACAACTTAATAGAAATCTATTATATTAACAAAAAATTCATGTCTAATTAAATGCGACGATTCTATATTAAGTGAAAATGATATTCATTGTCAATTTTATTGATTATTTGAATACTTATTCTCAATCTCTTTCTACTTTGTTTCTTATAAGCAATACACTTTTATATTCAAACAAAAACACCTCCATTACATTTGCACACTTAGTATGCGAATGCAAGAGGTGTTTTTTTCATATACCATCAGGTAAGATTTCCTGCTTTGTTTATTTCTTGATACTTAGCTATTTTTTAGTACACGATAACTGGATCATAAGTGTTCAAACTATCATATACAGTTTTTGCAACATTAGGAAGAAGGTTCACACACCCACCTGATCCTCCTGTTAAATAAGCATTATTTGCCCAGTCTTTTCGCCAACCGGCATCGTGGAACCCTTGACCGCTATTTGTGAATGGGACCCAGTAATCTACTTTAACTGCATAATCAGCTTTACCTACTGCGCTGCCTCTGAGCGTGTATGGTGTTCGTTTATATAGGACGTACCAAACACCTGGTGATGTATCTTCACCCGTGCTATGTTTACCAGTTACTACATTTGTTGTAACAACTAATTTTCCATCTTTATAAATCCAAATTTGTTGCTCTGCAATTGAAACTTCTGCATATGTGTCTCCGATGCCATTATTCGATGTTGTTTTATAACCGATACCTTCCTTCTCCCAACCATTTCCATGAATATTAGAAGCAGAAAGCGATTTTTCGCCTTTCTCAAAGGCTTGTTGAACTTGTTTAGTTTCTTTTTCAACATCTAGTGCCCAGCCGTAGCCTTGCCCTTTTACTGATATGATTGAACCGGAATGCGTTTTAAATGAGAAATCTTTATTTAATGTTGATTTGGCATTATTAATTTCAATAATTTTCTTCTTAATGTCGCTCGCGTCAATTGTAACTTTCATATCCTTTGACATAGAGGCATTTTGAATTAAATCTTTCGCTTTTAAAGGATAAACTTCATTCTGCACTTTATACTCAACAGACTGCCCAAGAAGATTCTGTAGTGCTTTCTCCTCTTTTTTGACAATTGGATCGTCTTCTTTAATAGGTTTTATGTATGCAGACTTCAGGTGAATTTCGCTTTTATATTTTTGCTTATCGTAATCTTTTAGTAGACTAGTAACGTCATACTGTTTTCCTTCAACACTTTTCGAAATAACTATTTTTCCTTGTTCTAGCTTCGCCATAGCATCTTGAGGCGCTTTTAATTTTGCATTCATAGAGATGAGCTTTTCTTCTACAAGTTTTTTCATCGTTTCACTACGATACTGATCTGCCTTCTCTGGTAGCAATGAATAATTTTCTCCCTTTGAGGTAGGGACAAATGTCCACTGACTTTTTAATAGTTTCTTAACTTGAGGCAAATCTTTTTCCGTAAGTTCCGTTTTTGTATCTTTTTCATCTAAAATTTGTTGTTGATCAACATAGACTTTGTTTGCTAGTCCAGATGTCTTTAATTTCTGTATTGCCTGATCAGCGCTCAGACCACCAACTTTTGTGTCATTAATTGTAACATTCGAATTGAAGTGAGTTGCCTGATAATAACTCATTCCCCCAATAAGAAGTGCAATTACACCAATACCCACTGCGATAAACTTCCAATTTGTATAACGTTTTTTTGATCTTACTCGTTTTTGATCAATTTCTTCAACTGATTCATTTGTTGTATTGTTGTTCATCAATCTTTCCCCCGTATGCATTAACGTCAAACGATTTTCAACTAAAATCATAGACTAGTGTACCTTATTTTTCCTAAAATTTCATTATTTCCGACCACATTTTATCGCAATTCATCGATTAAATTTAGATTTTTTAATGGTACGATGCATTGAACATCCCTTTACAAGTCATAAAGTGAAATTTCAATCAATCGTTATACATCAAGAAAATTAGCTAAATCTTATTCCGAAAATTTTTCCTCTTTACGTAAAATACGAATTATATTCTCCATTTTATGAACATCAACCCCTAATTTTGTCAAAAAAATAAACGATAGTCCTTCTACATTTTTGATAAAAGGACTATCGTTTTTTCAGTTAGAGTATTTGTATAATCGTTTAACTTTTTATTTCCTGAAGGTCTAACGTGATGAAGATGATGAAATTTCATCTCATAGCCTTTAAATGAAAAACATTATGTTTTTTATGACAATCAAGTTTATTTTTATAAATTAAACCCTTAGCTTGATGCCTCCCATATATCCAGCAGCCTAAGATTAAGTAAGAGTCCATTCAACTAGATTTTTTCTAATATTTTTAGGTGCATCTTATTTCGCCTCGTCATATTTCACTAATTGAATTTAAAACACATCCGTATGCTATTTAGTAAAATTTACGATTCGAGACGTAATTATTGCAGTAATCAAGATAATAATAGCGGTTATCAAGCCAGATTCTCCAATCCAAATCTCAGTTTGATACCCTGTACTTGCACGTGTGAAAGGTCCTTGAATAATGGCATTCCAAGTAGCATGGATGATAACCGAAGGCCAAATGCTACCTGTGATAAGTCGTAAATAAGCTATAATATAACCGAATGGTACAATACAAAGATAGATACCAAGTACTGAAAGAACGACAGATGGTCCCGCTACATATAGACCAGCAATAACTATTGGAACATGCCACGTTGCCCAAATCAATCCACTAATAAGGATGGGCCGTGAAAACTCTGCATCGACTAGCCTTGTGAGCATATAACCTCGCCAACCCATTTCTTCTCCCAAAGCCGGGATTAAGCCAAGCAAACTTCCGAAAATGCCGCTCAATACTACTAGATAAATGAAGTTGAATGGTGCCGTTACATACTGAAGCCCAAGCATATTGTAGATCGGTTCTAAAATAAACATACCAACTTCGGGATACTGAAACCCCGCAATTCCGCTCAACCAGGCGATAGAATAAGTAATTCCACAAATAATCATAGGGATTAGCAGAGCAAAACCAATCCCTTTCCATATCTTTAAGTTACCGAGACTAAAAGATACATCTTTAAACCCTTCTTTCAGTATTATGCGAGTCAAAATAGAAGATAATGCTGGGGTAAACATATATACCACAATAAGCGGCATACTTTTCGTAATTATTACTACTACATTTAGGATAATAGAAGTAATGATTAAGATACTCAAAAAGAGTTGAAGTCCTATTTTAGCACGTTGGATTTTATCTTTATTGTGGAACGATTTTGCGTGTAATATCATTTTAATCCGCCCTTCCCCTTTCATTCACTTGTTTATCGAATTTACTTCTTGTCATTTCCACAGACACAACTTAGAATAAAAATGTTTTTGTATACAGATTCATTCATCTTTAAAATCCCTCCCCAATTTATAGTCTAGTCTTACTTACGACTCATCAATGTAATTATTATTTATAAGTTGTCATAACCGATAGTACAAAAGTGTAATGATTAGTCTATGACCTGTGTCAATTAACCTTATGACAATATGTAACTAGAAAATATGATATGGAATAGATAACAATTGAATTAAGGCAATTGATTCGTTCAAGTACAATGAATCAATCTTGCTTTACAAATAATTCAATTGAGGTGGAAAAAATGAATAAGAAAAGCATAATTGCAATGGTTAGTACAGCTTTATTAGTCACAGGATGTGTAGAAGTAGGAAACGCTCAAACAGTAGCAGTCGAAAATTCAGGTCAATCAATACAAAAAAATATAGTTAAATCCATACAATCACAGGCTTACCCATTAAAAACGATAGAGCCGTCAAAATCATTTGAGGATTTAAAACCACTTAAGAAAATGATTGGGAGCGCGCAATATGTGGGATTAGGAGAGAATACTCATGGAAGCTCTGAAATTTTCACTATGAAATTTCGCCTTGTGAAATATTTGGTTACTGAGATGGGTTTTACAAATTTCGCAATGGAAGAAGATTGGGGAAACGGCTTAAAGCTAAATGAATATATCCAAACAGGAAAAGGAAACCCTAGGGAGTTTTTAAACTTGTTATATCCTACTGATGAAATTATAGCCATGATTGAGTGGATGAAAGATTATAATGCCGATCCATCCAATAAAAACAAGATCCAATTTATCGGGCTCGACTTAAAGGAATTGGACCAAGGTTGCTTTAATAAAGTAATTGATTATGTAAAGCTGCATCGACCAAATTTGCTGGCAGAAGTAGAAGAAAATTATAAAGAATTGTCGGCTTTTAATGGAAGTACACAGGAATATATGGACCTTGCTCCTGAAATAAAAGAAAAGTTCAAAGCAAACGCTGAGAGAGTAGCTCGATTACTAAAAGATGAGAATAAACAAGCCAACACAGAAATAGTTTCACCCGAGTACATCTGGGCGAAAGCAACGGCAAGTGCAATAGAGAAATTTACCACAATGCTAATTCCTAACGACTATCCAAGTATGTTAAAGCTACATGAGCAATACTTGGCCGATCATGCAATGTGGGCACAAGAAACATTTGGTGGTAAAACAATGGTATGGGGACACAATATTCATATTGCTAAAGGAATTATCGATGAGAAATTATACCCTTATGTTGCGGGGCAATTTTTGAAGGAACGTTTAGACAATAATTATGTCACAATTGGTAGTACAACTACGAAGGGGAATTTCACCTTATACAGCGAATATGATCCTTCTACTGGAGGTAAGATTACAACGCGTGCGATTCCACAAAATGTAAATAGTTTTAACTATACCCTCGGAAAAGTACCATATAACATGTTTTTATTGGATAACCGTCACCTTAAAGGACAAGCAGAGAAATGGGTTAAAGCCAAAAGACCATTACTAAGTATAGGGGGACAAATATTCCCAAACGAATCGACATACTTTGATAAATCATTGCTTGAGCAATTTGATATTATTTTTCACATTCGAAAAACAAGTCCATCTCATATTAAATAAAAGTACAAAACAATCCCGTTCTTGCAAATGCAAAAACGGGATTGTTTTGTGGAGGATTAATAAAATGAAACTTTATTCAGTAGGGGTTTTGTTCATCCCAACTGATTATCAGCCCTCACCAATCGGGCTTTTACGGACAGCCCGACCCCCACCTAACTTCTTTGCTTCCACCTGAATTTTGAGGTGGGGGTCTTACTGCCCGGCAAATAGCGGGATATAAGCATCTTTTTAACCAGCAGTAGGCTGCTCTCCCCTTTTTAGCATCATTTAGAAATGTCATATGACACTTTTACACTAGTGAGAATGACAAAAAAAGCAGTATGATTCGGTTATTACATAGATAGGAGCGATGAACTTTATGAAATCAAAATTCATCCAGAATGGTTATTTTTTATTGCTAACTTTCGTTACAGGATTGTTTTATTTTTGTTTTTATCTAATAGCTCTGCTATTTAGTTTCACCCTTTCATTTACTGTTGTTGGGATTCCATTAATTATGCGCGTACTACAGACTACCACACACTTTATCCAATTCGAGCGCATACAGACGAAAATTTATACAGATATTTCAACAGACTCTTACGATAGAAATATAACAATGGATACATCGAACTGGGCTCAGGTGAAATTAGTGCTTACAGATCGTTGTACTTGGTCTGCTGTCTATTGGTTAATGCAGAAATTTGTGATTGGCATTTTCAGTCTTATTAGTGCAATCATTTTTTATGTAATGCCACTTATGTTCCTGTTGGCACCACTACTGTATCGATACATCGATATGAATATTATATTCATACAGATAGATACGTTTGCCAAGTCACTCTTTGTAATGTTTATGGGTATAGTATTTACCGCCATAAGTATTAGAATAGTAGAAGGTTTGACACAGAAAATTGGGGGCTATACACGTAGTATGATTCAGCAACTAAATCAATAGAAGTTTGCAGTCTGTGAGTAGTATCGCAGTTTTAAATTAAAAAGTATAATAAGGCATGAAGGATTAATTTATACTATAGGAAGTAAAAAGGTAGGCTATTTAGGGGGTAAATGACTTGTTAGATATGGTTAAGTATTGGTTTTGGTACGATTGGATTATGTTAGGAGTCCGTATACTTGTTAGTGTCTCTATCGCCATAACCACATTAGATTTTCAGGATAGTTTAACATTGCCACTTTGGATTGTTATTTTTTGGGAGGTTGTTGCCTTCTCGATTCCATGGGTAGCCTTACTGTTCAATTACAAATATTACTTGTTCACAGAAATACTGCTATATGGTGGACTGTGTATATATTTAACCTCTTTATTTCCGGAAGCTAACGTTACATTTCTGATATCGGCTTTTCTAATTGCTGCGAATAGTAAGCATTTGTCCTATTATTGGACAGCTCCAACAACAGTTTTTATAACAACTGGAATTCTCTATGCGGTTGCGCCAAGTAATAGCTATTGGATTTTGGTTACCTACTATGGACTTGCTTATGTAATGGGCTTCGCTTTTCATTTATTAATCGTCAATCATAAACAAAATGAATCAATTCGTAAACAAAACGCGGTACTTGAGCAATATATGTCTCAGATTGAACGCATCACACTGGCGGAAGAACGGAACAGACTGTCGAGTGAGCTTCATGATACAGTTGGTCATGCTTATACTTCTATTATTATGGGGATGGAAACGTTGCGTACCGAACTTTCTACTGAAATGGGTATACAGAGGCTAGACTCTCTGCTTGAAATGGGACGGAAAAGTATCGAGGACGTGAGAGGTTACCTACATCAAATGGATTCTTCATGTCAATCGCCTTCCTTAATTCAATCTCTACAAAATCTTGGAGCCGAATTTCAGGAGCACGCTCAGGTAAATGTAAGTTTTAGGACATTCGGAGAGGAATATCAGCTGTCTCGGCAAGCGAAGATCGCATTCATTCGTTGCTTACAAGAGTCCCTTACGAATGCAGTACGTCATGGTCTGGGGACTGAAATTATAGTTTCATTGCAGTTTGACGAACAATATACGAGGTTAGAAGTTCAAGATAATGGAAAAGGAAATGTAGAATGGCAGGAAGGCTTTGGTATGAATGCGATGAAAGAACGGGCAATGAACTTGCAAGGTCAATTGTCTGTATATACAAAGCCAGAGGAAGGAATGCTTATTACATGTACCATACCGCGACAAACTGAAATAAAAGATGGACTTATTCGTTTGTTAATTGTAGACGATCAACCATTTGTTCGGGAAAGTTTGAGGACACTACTCGATAGATATGAAGATTTAAATGTAGTCGGTTTAGCTGAGGATGGCAATGAAGCCATCGATTTGTGTGGGCGCCTTCAACCCCATGTTATACTTATGGATTTAGATATGCAGCACATGGATGGAGTCGAAGCAACCAAAAAAATCAAGCAACAATGGCCACATATCCGCGTATTGATTTTCACAACTTTTCAGGATACCGAACAGGCGTTGGAATCCCTTCGCAACGGTGCGGATGGTTTTTTACTCAAATCTATTGAAACATTGGAGCTAGCTAATACGATCCGACTTATTCACAAAGGTGGGACACTGATTGATCAGGGAATGTCTCACAAAATATTTGAGAAGTTTGATGAGCAAAAAGAGACACCACAATCAAAAGCAACCGCTTATGAGCTAACAGCTAGGGAGATAGAAATATTGCAGCTAGTGGCAAAGGGACTTCGATACACTACCATAGCATCAAGGTTATATTTATCGAATGGTACGGTCAGAAATTATGCTTCCACAGCTTATACAAAGCTAGGAGTCCGCAACAAAGAAGAAGCTGTTCAAAAGGCTCTAGAAATTGGAATTATTGAATAAGAAAAATGTTTTTTGTTTCTCTACAGCAAGGTAAAATGTAGTTACAAGATACAGTAAAGGATAAAGTGAAACTTTAATCAGCCCTCACCAATCGGGCTTTTACGGGCAGCCCGCCCCACCTCACTTTTTTGCTCTCGCTGAATTTTGAGGTGGGGGTCTCACTGTCCGTTAATGCGGGATAAACTTATGAATTTAGTTGAATATTATTTTTGATAGGTAATTTTTTTGAAAAATTTAACCCTGTTTTAAAAAATTTAAATAGCGTTACTACATATTGAATGTAGCAACGCTATTGTTTTCTATATTAGAAATTAAACATCTTTATTATCGCTATACGGAAGACAGTTTCAGGTCTTTTCATGTGGGAATTCCTCTAAACCAGTCCCCCCTAATTCACTTGTTGTCTCTGAAAATAGTCATTTAAAAATATAGTTGCTAATTTCATTTCACTCTTCCTTGCACCCAAGTGGCAATATCATTTATAACATACTCTGGGATATTAGCAGGACTATACTATTCATCCGATTGACTTAATTCTCCTTCTCCTTCTGTAAAGAAGTGATTTAACTTTTGATACAGTCAATAATCAATGTTATCTCTCTCTTTTAATTGTTATTTCCAAAAAGGATTATCTATCATTCTTTATAAATTGCAAAATTTAAGGTCGGCAAAGGATTTCTATTTTTTATAAACAGGTGGAATGCTTTGTGGAAAATTGAAAATATCTTCTGGATCGTATTTAGCTTTCACTTGAGTCAATCGTTTAAAGTTTTCACCATAATATAAATCCGACCAATCTTTCATTGAGAGGTCAGGTGTGTTAACATAGACACCTTTCGTAAAAGGAATTAACGCGTGACGAAAAGCTTCTACCCAACGAATCCCTTGTGCAGCTCCCTCAGGTTTGTCCCAAGTGGAAAATAACACCATATTCATTAGAGCTTTTCGATAAAAATAAGCAGTTGCTTCCTCGGGTACTGCAGAAACAGTCCCCCCTAAGCCCTGAAAAAATATAGAAACAGTAGAATTAGGTGGAGATTGACTCATAAAATGTTGAATCGTAGCAATACCTTCTTCAGGTAATAAAGAATCCATAAAAGGTGCTACGCTTTTAAATGGAAAAGGAGTTGTAGGCTGATGATTGGATATTAACGTTATAGCTTCTAAATAAGAGAGTTCTTTTATGTCTACCTTTATAGGTGATCCAATTTTGAGAAGTGGTTGTATCAATTTCTGTAAGTCTGTAACTGATCCATGAAAAATCCCATGCATCAACACAGGAGCTGTCTTTTCTGAAGACAATAATAATGTAGGAGTAAAGCGTTTATCAGAAGTAGGTAGAGTATACTTTTGCCATTCCTGTATAACGGCTTTTAAATCTTGATGCCTCCAACTAACTTCAACAAAACCAACAGTCTTAATTTCCTGAGTACGAAAGCGAAAAGATGTACAAATACCGAAACTTCCGCCTCCACCACGTAAAGCCCAAAATAGATCAGGATGCTCCTGATCATTAACCTGCAATACACAGCCGTTAGCATCAACCATTTCTATTTCTACGACATGATCAAGTAGTAGTCCTAATGGTCGAGAAAGAATACCTTGCCCACCACCTAGCGCTATTCCTGCGATAGCTGGTTTAGGACAGACCCCATTAGGAATAGCTAATCCCTCTTTCCCAAGAAGCTCAGCTAGATGGAGATTTTTACAACCAGCTCCTACTGTAACAGTTTTTGATGTTGGATCTATTTTTATTTGATTTATCTCACTGACATCAATTACAATACCACCATCTAAAACTGACAAGCCTTCATAATTGTGCCCTCCTGAACGTACTCGGATAGGTACGTTATTATGTAACGACCATCGTACTGCATTCACAACGTCTTGAGTATTTTGTGCAAAGACAATAACAAAAGGGAATCTATTAAAAAATGTGTTGAACGCTTGACGTGCTGAATCATATTGCGCTTCACCAGGCGATACAATACGTCCTGTTAAACTTATATTTTCATCATAGAGCATATAGAAACCTCTCTCTCCGTACAAAAATTTTTAATGCTATCATGCTAATAATATGTATGTAAAAAAAAGTAAGAACCGCCAATTATATTGGTGATTCTTACTTTTTTTCATAAAATTAAACAAATCCGTGCAGCTTTTAAATCGACAAAAGCCGTTTTTGAGACTTTATTTTTACTATATGGCGTAGTGACGCATACATACCTATCAACCTTGCTTGATGGTGATAGGACACGGCAACAATCCTTTCTCTTTCGGGCTACTCATTATAAATAATAGATTTTCAGGGTGAAACTTTAACTTATGAGATTATAGCATTACAAGCTTTAAAGAAAACTCATACAAATTAATCCTATTAAATAAAACTTGCCAATGGCCCCTAAAAGTAGTAATCGTTGCCGCGCCCCTTCTTAGATAAAAGATAAATTTTTAATTTAAAATCTAAAATAAATAGTTTATGGACTGTAGTGCTAGTCCACCTATTATTTCTAAATTTCTTGTACCCATTCAAAATAATCAATAAAACGAGGTCCGATTATGTCTGTACTTCGTATAAATAACATCATTACATTAATCTTTTTTCGGGAGTACAATCCCTTTATATAATTGAACTGTAATCAAGTAATAAATCGAGTAAATTACTACAAAAATAACAAGTGGTAACCAAATACGAAAGTACGGATCGATTAAAAGCGATCCAAACATGTTCATACCAACTAATATGTGAGTAATCCCCACAATTGCTGGGAATAAGAATATGAAGAATAACTCTTTATAGATTGATTTTGTTAATAATTCTCGGCGAACACCAATTTTACGAAGCATTTGATAACGTGCTACATCTTTTGATGCTCCCGACAGAACTTTAAACATTAAGCAACTTGCCATCATTGCTAAAAATGCAACTCCAACGAAAAAGCCCATAAACATTAGTCCGCTGGAAAAATCATGACTCGTAATATATTTTTGATACTTACTATCCAATTCTTCCGCTTTCACATTTTTATATTTTGCTATCTGTAATTCATCAAGTTTTTTCCATTCTTTTATGTATGATCCAAAATCATCTGTTTTCCCTATAAATACAGTACTTTCTTTACCCTTCAACCCATCGTATATGTTTTGTTCTACAATTTTGATTTCATAATCAGGATACATATAATTTGGCTGGATCGTTCTGAAAGCCTGAATCCATTGTTTTGTGTCGATCTCTCCTTTAACCCATTTTATTGAAAATGCACCAATTGGTACTTCCTCTGAAACTTTCTCTATTTTCATACCTTGCAAGAAAGGACGATTTTTTTCTACATCTTCTTTAAGATAATAAACATACCTATCATCAACTTTGTAATGGTATTCAAATTTTTCTTGAAATAAGATACCACCCAAAATTGTCTTTTCTTCCGCAGTTGGATTATGAATGACTGAATCGTAAATTCGCATTTGATCTGTCATGTTTATAATGTTGTTTTTAAATGCCATACCACAAGCAATTCCACCAGCACCAAGAGCCACTAAAATTGCTACTGTTGCAAGCACATTTGTTAGACTATTAATGCGGAAATTTAATTGTGCAAAAGTAAAAGCATTGAGGCCTTTTTCACTACGTTTTTTATTACTCTTTAGCTTGTTAATCATAACTGGAAGAAGGGATCCAAATATAAGGTAAGTACCAACGGTTGCTGAGATTAATCCGACGGCCATTAATCCCAAAGCAATTAGCGGATTTGCATATGACATATAGATCAGTGATGCATAACCAATACCTAATAAAAGAATACCAAGGAATGCAATTACAACTGTCATTTTTCCTTTTATGGCAACACGTTCTGTTTGTGCATCTGCATGTACAAGTTGCAGTACAGAAATACGCGATAATTTAATACTATTCATAATTGCAGATAATACAAATAGTGCAAAGAAGAAGACGCAAGTAATAGCTATTGATGGCAGATAAAATGCTTTATAACCTTCACCAGCAAACTCGAGTTGTTTCATTAATAGCTGACCGATACCTTCTGCAAGTCCTACACCAATTGTAATTCCAATCAAAAGAGAGGTGGCACCTAATATGATTGTTTCAATGAACATAAGTAAGGTAACTTTATGCTTTTTTGCTCCTAACATCATATACATACCAAATTCTTTTTGACGAAGAGCTGATAAGAAAGAGTTTGCATATAAAATATAGAAAAATGTGATAATCGCTAACAAAACGGAACCAATTTTAAAGACAGCCACAATATCCCTAATAGAAGAGTTAGATTCAAGGAACGTTTTATTGGATGCTAGCGTTTGAAACATATAAAAAGTTGAAATAGAGACAATAAGACCAACAAGTAAAACAATGTAATCTTGCAACTTACTTTTTAGGCCTGACATAGAAAGCTTAAATAACATGATTGAACTTCCTTCCTTACGCTTTTTCTGTGCCTAAGTTTGCAAGCACATCTAAAATTTCTTTATAGAATTCTTCACGGGTACTACCGCGATGAATTTCTTTATATAACTCACCATCTTGAATGAATAAAATACGTTGACAGTAACTTGCGCTGTAAGGATCATGCGTAACCATCATAATGGATACACCTTGCTCTTTATTTAAGCTTGTCATGGCATTAAGTAAACTCGTTGCATTTTTAGAATCTAGGGCTCCAGTCGGCTCGTCTCCCAAAATAATTGCTGGTTCATGAACTAACGCACGTGCTGCTGCGGAACGTTGCTTTTGTCCACCAGATACTTCAGAAGGATATTTTTGAAGTATAGCTGTAATGCCTAACATATCAGCTACTTTTTCTACTTTCTTTCCAATATTACGAGATGAAACACCTTGAAGTGAAAGTGGGAGTGCGATATTTTCATAGATAGATAAATTCTCCAATAAGTTAAAGTCTTGGAAAATGAATCCTAACTTTTGTGAACGAAAATCAGAAAGTTCACCCTGCTTCATCCTCGTAATATCCGTTCCTGCAATTTCAACAACGCCGCCTGTCGCTTTATCTAACGTTGAAATTACATTTAATAATGTTGTTTTACCAGAACCAGAAGGCCCCATAATACCGACAAACTCCCCCTCTTGAATTGAGAATGATACACCTTTTAATGCATGTGATTGATTCTCACCTTTTTTACCGTACAATTTTTGAATGTTTTTTACATCTACAACTGGCTTTATCATTTATATCCTCCTACATTTTTTATTTCATTACAATAAGCTACTACGTTTGTTTACTACTAATAAAATAGTCATATTGCATTCACCCTAAAGCTACAATGAAGTCTTTCCTTTTTTCTTCTTTGCTCACCTCATCACTTTGAATACACCCATGATAAACTATAAAAATTAGGAAACACCCTGTAAAATCCTTAAGAATTCTTAAGTTTTATAAAAAAAGCTTATGGAACCTGTAATTCCATAAGCCGTTCTATTTGATTGGATGTTCAACAATAAAGGACATCCAGCCATCTTTATATTCTGCATGTATATTACCATCATGAAGTTCAACAATTCTTTTTGAGATAGCAAGTCCCAGCCCATTTCCTTGATTATTTTTTCTTGCCTTATCACCCCTGAAAAACCTTTCAAACAATTTATTTGGATCGCTAACAGGCGATCTCTCGACTTTATTTGATACTTTTAAAATTGCTTTGTTATCCATTAATTCAAGACATATGAATAATTGGGATGGTTTCATGCTGTACTTTATCGCATTCATAAACAGATTTTCATATACACGTACCATTTTTTCTGCATCTATGAAGATAGGTATTATTTCTTGTGTAATTGATTTTTGAACGATTAAACTTTCCTTTTCAAATATAGGAATGTATTCTCCAACTATTTGCTCCAACAGACCTGATAAATCAACTTCATTAAGATTTAACTTAGCATCTATGCCTGATAAACGAGTATATTCAAACAGCTCATCAATTAAATATTTCAGTCTCTGTGACTTTGAATAAGTGGTTTCAAGGTATTCCTGTAATTGTGTGTTATTGTTGTATTGCCCTCTTTTTAATAAATCTAAATAACCAATAATAGATGTCAACGGTGTGCGTAAGTCATGAGATACGTTAGTTATGAGCTCATTTTTTGTACGTTCTAATCGTCTTTCTTGTTCAAATGTATTTTCCAATTCCTTAGACATATAGTTGATATTTTTAGCAAGTTGGGTCAATTCGTCCTTCCCCTTAATCCCAATTGTTAGACCTAGTTTTCCATTGGCAATATCATTCACGTTATCAGAAATAAGCTTCAAATATACTATTTTCTTTCGAACCAATATCAAAAAAAGTATAATAAAGGTAAAGATTGCGAACGCGAATAAGAACAACATTGCGACATTGAATTCAAACATACCAAATTCTTCGTGTTTTATAAATAATGGATCTATGACGTATGCCAAAATGAGGATTGTTAAACCAAATGAAATAAAAAAACTAATTGCAACAGCACCAAGAAGTTTTATAATGATCTTATTTCTGAAACTAACATTCTTCATATTTTATACCCAATTCCCCAAACAGTTTTAATGTAAATGGGATGTTTAGAATCCTCTTCAATTTTGTCTCTTATTTTTGTAATATGCACCATGATGGTATTGTCTGATTTATAAAAAACCTCTTTCCAAACTGCTTCATATATTTTTGCTACACTCAGGACAATCCCTTTATTGCGGGCAAGTAGTTCGAGAATAGCAAACTCTTTTGGAGTTAACCTTGTTTCTTTTCCTCTTACCCATACTTGACGTGTATCTGTATTTACGGTTAAGTCACCAATTTCTAGAATGCTTTTATTATGTTCTACGGACGTATTGTATTTTTTAAATCTTCTTAATTGGGATTTCACTCTAGCGATTAATTCTAATGGGTTAAACGGTTTTGATAAATAATCGTCTGCACCAGAGGCTAGGCCCTGAATTTTGTCTATATCCTCAGATTTTGCAGATAGCATAATGATAGGCATATTGCGATCTTCCCTAATTTTCATACATGCTTCAATGCCATCCATATTCGGCATCATAATATCTAAAATAACCAAATCAAATTCCTTTTCTTCTAACAGTTGTAAAGCTTGTATAGCATCTTCTGCCTTTTGAGTTTTTAGGCCTTCATTTTCTAGATATACAGAGATAAGATTTCTAATCTCTTTATCATCATCAACAATAAGAATTTTTGACTCCATATTATTCCTCCACATTAAATGCAATAAGTATTCAATAAAGCATATATTTGTTGTTACTTAGTTAATAAACTTAATAGAGATGGTTTCTATCTTTTTTCTTTACTTAAGACGATTCTTTGTAAAATACACAAAAAGACCGTCACAGTATTGTGACGGAAAAACAGGAAAACTTCAATAACTAATACTATTATTATTTATTTTTAGCTTTTAAGACACCCAGCGCTATTTTGGTTGCTTCTGCAATAAGCTTATCATCGTATTTAGCATCCTCTTTATCATGATTAGAAAGTATCGCAAGAACAATTGGCTTTTTATTTGGTGGCCAAATAATTGCGATATCATTTCTGGTTCCATAAGATCCCGATCCCGTCTTATCAGCTACTTCCCATCCTCCTGGAACTCCAGCACGAATTAAGTTGTCTCCCGTAGTATTCCTTTTCATCCAATCTATTAATAAATCCCGTTTCTCAGTTGAAAGTACATCTCCTAGCGCAAAAGCCTGAAGACTAGTAGCTAATGCCTTTGGGGTACTAGTATCATGTACGTCTCCTGGATGCACTTCGTTTAACTCTGGTTCAAAACGTTCAGGATTTGTAACGGTATCTCCTATTTCTCTCAGTGATTTTTTGAATTCACTAGGTCCACCTAATTGTTTAAGAATAAGATTTTGTGCAGTATTATCACTATATCGAAGGGAAGCATCTGCAAGCTCTTTCAGAGTCATCCCCCTATCAACATACTTTTCTGTAATTGGATTGTAATTAACAAGATCTTCACGAGTATACAAAACTCTTTGATTTAGATCTTCTATTGATTTCTTTTGTAAAAGTACTCCCACAGCTAAAGCTTTGTGGGTAGATGCGTATGCAAACCGTTTATCTGATTGATACGTAACGGTTTGATTCGTATCAGTGTCCAATGCATAAATACCAAGTTTAGCATCAAATTCTTTTTCAAGTTTAGCAAAAGAATCATTACCAGTAGTTTCTTGTTTGATTTGATTTGTTTGTTTCGTTTGTTTAAGTGATTCAGATTGAGTATTACCATCGGAACAGCCTATAAGCGTTGCACATGAAAGAAATACTACAGGTACCATCTTTTTGTAATGTAAAATGTTAAAAAACTTGTTTAAGACTATCATACATTTTCAACCTCTTTCAAGAATATATAGTTTTTCTAGGTGTTATACATACCGACACAATGAAAAAGTCTATCGGATATCACTCTTCTTGCATCTCACTTTTCATAAAGTGAAATGCAAGAAGCCCTCACCAATCGGGCTTTTACGGGTAAATAGCGGGATAAAATGAGCGAATTATCATGAACACCTGTTTTATACGTATACTTAATAGACAACTTAAGTAACAAGTTTGTTCCATTTTTATCAGTAGTCGTATCTAGAAACCTAAAAAAGTCCATTTAGAAGATCTAAATGGACTTTTTTACTCATATAATCCTATCTATAGTTAAACGAATAAGATTAAATAAATTTAAATTTTCTTGCTTTATCTACTAAACTGTTTAGGCATTTCTTTAACGTGCTTATCATCATCACGCCAATCATAGGTTTCTTTCTGTGAAATATCTAAAGTTTGATCTCCAATTCTAACAATATTCTTATTTACCCATTCAATATATGGATCGGTATCTGGATAATTCCAATATATATTTTTCTCTGAATCTGTATCAAGGTTAACTAATTCACCCCTAACAGCATCCGCACTTAATGATCCTGCATTATGAAAATAAGTCTTGATGAGATATTTTCCATCTGGAGATTTCACTGTTCGAATTAATTCCCCTTTTGGAACACCTTGCAAACTAAAAAATTTCCAATATCCAAACCCAACTATAATTACTAACATAGTAATTATAGTTAGTAATACTTTTCTTTTTGTTTTTTTTAATTTCACCTTTTGTATTTATAATACTCATTCAACTCCATTCCATAGAACTAATACCATATTATACCATTAAATAAATGGTATAATATATCAAAAATAAAAATCCTCCCGTAATAGTATTATAAAAAGGGCATGTGATGGTCTCCCTATTTATAAAGTGAAACTTTAATCCCACTCACCAATCGGGCTACCCGTTAATGCGGGATAAACATGAAAATTCCCCTTTAAGAAAAATATAAAAAATCAGACAGTATACTTGAATTGCTCTTCGCAAGAGAATATACTAATAAAGCAGGCTATGACGTTCCTTCCTTCTAACTTCTTTGACCAAATAGGGATGTTACTTTCCTGCTAAACACATAGGCTATGACAATTCTTCCTTCTTTGTAGAAATTTCAAATTGTTTTAGAGTTGTCAATTTCCTATGAAAATAATTAGACTATAAAACCTCTTTCTTCTTTGGGATTGAATAAACTTTAGTTTATCAACCATTGATGTAGAGGTTTTCTTTTCTTAATTAACAAATTACCACTTAACAACTAAATGTTATACCCCTAATTTTCCACTAAAAAATAGCTATGTACCCTCAGTGCATTTCTCTATAATTAGTGTGTTTATGCATGTAAAAATAAAAATCTACCACTGAAAGGAGGACAGTCAGACTATTCCCCTCTTTTATAAGGAGTGAATAGCTGGCGTTCTCATGAAAAATTCTATTTACATAAGAAGAAGTTTGAAAGTAATTATAAAAAGAGAAGAAAATAAACTACCGAACATTTATTTAGCCACTGTTTTAAAAAACTTGGAAAGTTTAGGATTTACTTTTTCCGAGCCTTTAATAGAAGAGTTGCAAACACTTTCGGTTGATACATTCACATCGTTTTACAAAGAGTTGGTAAAACATTTAAAAGAAATGGTTGGTGCACATATTCAGTTTGCTCCTATGTATCCAAACTTTCCGCAACAAATGATGGATTTAAGTGACGCTGATTTATACATTAATGCTATTATTCATTATGTGACGTTGCGCCTACCTGTATCAAAAGTAGAAGAACGACTTCCTCTTTTAGATAGCGTTGATTTGAAAGTTATTAACTTAGGAAGTGAAGAAGATTTCAATCAAATGATTTCTCAATTGATTAGTGCAAACAGCTCTATTTCCTCAACTGATAAGACAGATGTAGAATGGGCTATTACACACACTGAAGATGTTTCCTGTTTTCTACCTAATGTAATTCCTCATAAGGAAAATATGTCTTTTATAATTGGAGTTTTATTAATAAACAGAAAAATATCAGCCGATGCTGCTGCAAAGTATTTTAAAACAGCAACTGATGTTCTTCGCCTTGCAGTTGCTTTATCTGAAGGCGATGTGAGTTTAGCATCTTCCGTTCGATTCAAGAAGTTTAACCGAGCAGAAAGACGCTTCCTTTTAGGATTGTTAGAGCAATGCGGAAACATTACCGAAGATATGCTTCGATACAAAAAACGTTGGATTCGTCTAGGTGAAATTCTTCATCCAGCAGAATATCATACTCGTTTCCCAAAAACCCACCGAGCATTTGAGATTCTTCGCAACAACATTAAAGTTGAAACATTTAATGGAAAAATAGAAGCAGCTTTGTTGAATCGTGATATCATGACAGCGAAAAATCTTTTAAAAACTCGCCCTGGGGAATTTGCCAGACGCTTGGATCATTTAATCCGTTTATGTAGTGATAAGTCAACAGATGTTTTCCATATTCTCGAAGAGTTTCTAAGTATAATAGGAGATGTTTCTACTCCTGTATTACTTCAACTCACAGCTCATTTTAAGCATCGAAATGATAAAAATGAATTTCGTACCTTTTTTCCAAAGGGAAATGTAGCAAAAGCTATAGGTATTGAAAATACACTTCCATTTATCTCAAAGGATATTTGTTTAATGATTGTAAAAATGTGTGAAGATACTTTAAAAAATCGCTTCGCAAAACTTCCAAGTCTCGGAAAAGTATTTTTGGATGAACAGTTAAAAAATCACTTAGTTCCCTTCTCTCAACGTTCAGCCAGCAAAGCGCTTCGCACATTATCTCGAGGAAGTAAAGTAGATTTGCCAGAAGGAGATACGATTCGTTTTTTCCTATGGTGGAAAGAAGGCTATGTGAATGGACAACATACAGGACGCGTTGACATTGATTTGTCTGCTGCAATGTACGACGAAGATTGGCAATACAAAGAACATGTATCCTTCACGAACTTACGTTCAAAAAATTTCAAAGCCTACCATAGCGGAGACATTACTTCTGCACCAAAGGGGGCATCTGAATTCATTGATTTCGATATTCCGTCTGTGCTGAAATATGGTGGACGCTATGTAGTCATGACTTTGCTTTCTTACACAGACCAACCATATAAAGATTTACCAGAATGCTTTACTGGTTGGATGGTTCGTCAATATCCTGGTTCAGGTGAAATATTTGAACCTTCTACTGTTCAAGATAAAGTGGATATTACTGCCGACACCCAAATCTCTATTCCAGTTATCTTAGACTTAAAGGAACGAAAATTGATTTGGACAGATTTATCTCTTACAAGAGATCTAACTTATGATAATACCATCGAGGCGAATCAAAAAGGTATGATACTAGTTGGAAAGGCTTTAACTAATTTAGTTAAACCGAATTTATATGACTTGTTCCGATTACATATTGAAGCTAGAGGTGAACTCGTTCAAGACATCGAAGAAGCAGAAACTATTTTCTCTTTGGATAAAGGGATTACTCCTTTCGATATTGAAAAAATAATATCTGATTTTATAGCTGACCCACAAGGCTAACTACATTACAAACATTGATAATGTGTGGAAAATATCCATGTATAATGTCTATGTGAAACAGGACCTGATAGATGCATATCAGGTCCTGTTTTTTATTTAGTAGATACTAAATAGTCCGGTTAATCATTATTCAGCTAAATACACGATACTAATAAAGTGAAATTTATTCGAAAGAAGTTCATTAGTTAATACGTATCTAATTAAGAAACATTCATATACCAGCCCAAACATCTTTTCCATATCGCCCTTCATCTTGCACACGATCCAACCAATTCCTTGCTTCTTGTTCACTGACTTCATGAATTTCTTGATATGCTTGACAAAGGGTATCTTCTACATCCGGAGCCATTTTACTGCCATCACCACATATATAAAGATGAGCTCCATTATCTAATAACGAAATTAAATTGATACTATCTTGTTTTATTAAATGCTGTACATATGTTTTGGGATGTCCCTCTAGACGAGAAAAAGCTGTGTGTAAAGAGATTAATCCATCTCTTTCATCATTTTCTAGCTCTGTACGATAGAGATAATCTTTTTCAGGATGACGACAACCAAAATATAGATGCGCTTGTCCTAAATTAATACCTTTTTGCTTTTGAACACGACGCGCTTGCAAGAATCCACGGAATGGTGCAACTCCAGTACCTGGCCCAACCATAATAATTGGTGTTTCTGGATCTTTAGGTAATTCAAAGTTTGATTGTGGCGTTCGAATGAAACAAATAATCTCATCTTTATTATGACGCTGAGCTAAATAATTAGAAGCGACTCCTTCATATGTCCCTTCTCCACTCCATGCAGGCGCATTAACAACACCGACCGTAATGCTCAGACGATTCTGTGCAACAAGTGGAGAGCTTGAAATAGAATAGTAACGCGGTTTGAGCGCAGGAAGCAGTTCTAAAAAGCGTTCAAATCGGATTTCACAAGCCTCATACTTTTCAAGAAGATCCAACATTGAAATACGTTTCTTTAGTATTTGTTCATGATAGACCCCTTCTTCTAATAATGCTTCCAATTCTTTTTTATGAGGAGGGCATGCTGTGAATGTTACCATTTCCCGTATTTGTGCACGAGTGGCTGCTTCTTGAACTTCGACACTATAACTAAGAAGGTCCAATAAACTAACAGGACTGTCTAAAGGTATGTGATTTATACTTCGTCCACTTGCACTCAGTATGACTTGATCCTTTCCGTTTAATCCAAAGCGTTTTAAAATTCGATTAACATTCTTCTCGCTATTAATTGGCAGCACTCCAAGGTGGTCTCCTTCTTGATATGTAGCGCCTTCTGGCAAGGATACCTCGATATGTCGTGTACTTCTATCGCTGCTGGATGATTGGAGTTCACGATTTTCTAGTATAGTTGCATAAACTGCTTCATATGTTCGTGCAAGAGGAGATCCTCCAAGACGACTGACAAATTGCAGACTCAAAGTACTACGCTCTTTCTCCATATTTTTGTTAAATTCCAATCCAAATGCCTTCATCGCATCAGACCACATGCCTTGTTTCCATTGCTCGAGCTGTTCCTCAAAATCACCACTTGCATCTGCTTCTCCGCGTTTAGAAAACCTTGTTGCTCCTTTTTGAGCCATCTGCTCATCAATGTATCTTGGAATCCGTTGATAGGTACTAGCCCAATTATGATCTCCACAACCAAAAACTGCGTATTGAACACCTTTTAGCTCATCTGGTTTTAGTTCCTCCAACCATTGCACAAACTGTCCTGCATTACTTGGCGGTTTTCCATTATAAGAAGAAGTTACAATAAGAACCGCTCCTTCTTTCGGTAGACTTCCAATTCGATCGTTAAGAGCTACCACTTCCGTTTGAACCCCTTCTAAACTAGCTGTATCTGCTAATTCTCTTGCAATACCTTCTGCTACACCTGTATCCGAGCCGTACAGAACAAGAAGTGAAAGATTATCAGCCCCAATAATAGAAGGTGTCTTCTGAACGTGCTGCTTAATTTCATGGTTTTTCAGCTTGTCCTCTGTAGGTGCAAGAACAGTAGGATGACTAATAGTTTGTTTTCGGGGTAGAATCCTAATCTTAAAATCACCGGGCTTTAGCGTTAATGTTTGTTTTACGTCCAGCTGATAGTTTTGATAATCGATTAATTCAAAATGTTGAAGAAGCATTCCCATTACAAGAGTGGCTTCATGAAGTGCAAATTGCATACCGATACATGCTCTCTGGCCATTTCCAAATGGCTTATAAGCATGATGAGGAACCTTATCCAGCTCTTCAAATCGTTCAGGTTGGAATTCTTCCACATTGTCTCCCCATGCATCTTTATCCCTATGCAGCTGTGGAATAAGAACAGAAATACGATCTTCTCCTTTCTTAATTGGGTATTTCCCGCCAATCACTGTATCTTCTTTTGCATAGAGACTGAATGCTGGAGCGGTAGGCCATAGACGTAGCGATTCATTTAAAATCATCCGTATATACTTCAGTTTCATAACTTGTTGGTATGTTGGAGTAGGATCTGTCAAAATACGGTCTACTTCTTCATAGGCTTTTTTTAACTTATCCGGATTCTTTAATAAAAAGTAAATTGCAAAAGATAACAATCCACTTGTTGTCTCATGCCCAGCTATTAAAAAAGTGATAATTTGGAAACGAATGTTTTCATCATCTAATTTTTCACCAGTTTCCGGATCCTGTACATTTAACATACGGGAAAGTAAATCATTTTCTTCCTGATCTCCACTACTTTTACGTTCAGCAATAATATTATCTACTAAAGAAAACATAGATTGGATATCATGCTGAAATTGACGTTTCGTTCTCCACATGAGTTTGTCTTCTATATCCAGCCGCTGCAATTGGTGCATTGCCTCATCTAGAGCACGGCTCATGCTAGTGATAAAAGGATGAGGGGTCTCACGATAAAAGCTATTAAATCGGTAATTAAAACCACATAGACCAATTGTATCTAACGTAAGGCGAGTCATATCCTCCGGAACATCTACGTCTTCATTCGGATTAAGCCGTGCCCATTTTTGAACGAGTTGTACAGCAAGATCGACCATCATGGCATGGTAATCTTTCATTGCCCGTTGGCTAAATGTAGGCATCAAAATATTATGAGCTTTTTTCCAGTTAGGCTCGTGAGTCTCGCTAGTAAATAATCCGTCTCCAGCAAAGGCACGAACCTTTGCCAAAGCACCCTCTATGCTTTTATCGAACCGCGTTTCGTCACAAACTTCTGCTACCAGTTCATGTCCAGAAACGACAATTATGGCATCACTTAAAGTTTGAATTCGAAAAATGGGACCATACTCTTCCGCCAGCTTAATAAACGATAGAGTCGGTTTATCTTTATCGATTAATGGGAGATTACCCAGCGGTCCATATGTTTTCGGCTGGGGAATGGCAGATACTTTTTTTTCCATTTAAAACACCCTTTCAAAAAAGCATGAAATAGCATATCCCATTTAATAAAGAGGAAATAGCAACTAATTGCCTGGGATACAGATATGTAATTGATTACCTTATTTTATCTTTTCCCTAACTATTCATGATTATGATATTGAGTATAAGCTTGGCAATTAGATTTATAAATTGTAGAAAAATACTAAATTAAAATGAAGCGAATAAATATAATTGGATCCTTTTAATATTGGCGTTAAAAGATAAGCTAAAATTATAATGTTTATGAGAATTTGCAAACGGATCTCATCTCTTGCATTTGTTTATAAAACGATCATTTTGATTTATTTTCTTCTAAAACACCCCAAAATAGAGAAGTTGACGAGCTTAAGATTGTAGTATTCGAAAAATCAGTAGTTTAGTTAAACCAATACGATAAGCAAGTATACCGTGTTACTAATGAAAGAGGACCTGATATGAACGTCAGGTCCTCTTTCACTATATATAATTATTTCACTGCTTCTTTCAGCTCTTTTCCAGCTTTAAATATCGGCGCCTTAGCAGCAAAAAAACTTGTAGGAATCATTATCTAGCGTTTTATTCTTCTCTACCGATTTAACTTCTCGACAGCTTCCGCACTTGTATCTACACGTTTAACGAAAAAAACTAATAGTAGTGCAACAACATTCATGCCAAGCGCTACATAGAATGAATATTGAATTCCGGATAATAAAGCCTTCTGAGTTAACATTGCCTTCGTAGCCTCTGTGAAGGTTGTTGGATCTACATCAGCCATTAGACTTTCAGCTTTTGTTTTTGTTACAGAATTCATAATCGTAACAAGAATAGCAGTACCAATCGAACCGGACACTTGTTGAGCTGTATTATTAACAGCTGTACCGTGCGGATTTAAGCGCGTTGGCAATTGATTGAGGCCATTTGTCATAAGTGGCATCATCACCATCGCCATCCCAAACATCCGCAATGTGTAAATAAGAATAATATGTGTGTGACTAGAATCGAGTTGCAGATTTGCCAGCATATAAGTTGAAACGGCTGTAATGGAAAGTCCTACTATACCAAGAATCCGAGGGCCATATTTATCAAATAGTTTACCTGTAATTGGTGACATAACCCCCATTATTACCGCACCTGGAAGCATCATCAGCCCAGAGCTCAGCGGTGAAATACCGCGGACGTTTTGTACATAAGCTGGTGTTAAAATCATCCCCGAAAACATGGCCACTGCGTTGACAATTGCAATTACAGACGCAAGTGCAAACATTGGGTACTTGTAAACACGTAAATCCAATAACGGCTCATCCATTTTTAATTGGCGGATAATAAAAGCAATTAGGGCAATAGCGCCTATGATTAAGGTTGTTAAGACAACTTTATTTGTCCAACCATCGGAGCTTGCAGAACTGAATCCATATAACAAACCGCCAAAACCGACAGAAGATAATAGTAATGAGAGATAATCAAGTTTTGCATTTTTGTTTTGTTTCATGACATTCTCAGATTTCCAAATCCCTAACAGTAAGCTAATGATTGCTAACGGTAAAATCATTTCAAAAAGCAAACGCCAGTCATAATACTCTACAATATAACCTGATAGTGTCGGTCCAATTGCTGGAGCTGTAATCATAACTAGTCCAAAAATCCCCATTGCTGTTCCCCTTTTTTCTCTTGGAAAGCTTACTAGCATAATATTCATTAACAAAGGCCCCATAACTGAAGAGCCTGCCGCTTGAACCATCCGACCAGTAAGTAATAAACCAAAATTCGGCGCTACAGCTGCTAAGGCAGTACCAAGAATAAAAATCACCATAGATGTAATGAATAGGCTTCTATTCGAGAAACGCGTTATTAAAAATGCTGATGCCGGAATTAATATACCACTTACAAGCATATACCCTGTAGAAAGCCACTGGATCGTTGAATAATCTTGAATGTCTAAATCTTTCATTATTGATGGCAAGGCTACATTTAAAAGCGAGTTATTTAGAAATGAAACAAATGCCCCAATAAAAAGGATTACAAGCATTAAATATGGTGGTTTTCTTTTATGTAATGTTTCACTCATATATTTAATTGCCCCTTCATTATAAATTTCATTGATTCGTTTAAATCGTTTACATATTTGCACAAGAAAACATTACCCTTGCAGTATTTTGCCAAACTCTTCGAATGGATATTCTCTTTTTAGCAATTCCACTTGCCCAACATAACATTTTAAAATCTTTTTTTGATTAAACCTTTATAAAAACGTTTGTTAACGGAATTTAAATTAGGCTGAAATATATAAAAGAAGCGACTGAAAATACCCTTCTAAAATAAAGTGAAACTTTAAATCAACAAGGCCACACACCCATTCCTTTAAATACAGGCTTGTAGATCTAGTTATGTAACCATCCATAAAAAGGAATATTACATAGGCTAAGTCTAACATTACATTTTTAAAGTGAGGAGAATAAGCGTATGCACCAATATTGGTATTTGAATTCAAAGGGAAACGGGGAACAATATACTAACCAAATTTCATTATATTCACAGCCCGAAATAACTAAATCTGAGGTAATGAATGATTTGAAGATTCCTGAGAATTGGAGTTACCGAGTCTATCCAGTTAGTTGGGATTCATCAGCCAATTATACGGGATTCACTCCCCAACCCCCTCCCTTCTCTTGGGGGCAGCAGCCAATTAATTATACAGGGATAATACCACAAGGTCACCCTGCTAATTGGACTCCATTACCAGGTCATGCAGGTTTTAATTTTCAAAAACCTCCCTTCCCCTGGGCGCAACCATTCAATCATACAGGGATGTTCGCACAAGGTCATCTTGCCGCTTTACTATCGCCGCCAGCCAAGCCTTTTCATTTCAATACCAATAACTCGGGTGTTTT
This sequence comes from Bacillus cereus group sp. BfR-BA-01382, assembly GCF_022663475.1. Classification (NCBI taxonomy): domain Bacteria; kingdom Bacillati; phylum Bacillota; class Bacilli; order Caryophanales; family Bacillaceae; genus Bacillus; species Bacillus cereus group sp. BfR-BA-01382. Next base: position 91 of record NZ_JAKUFQ010000002.1, on the reverse strand, counting down.
TGGAAATCCTTCAGGATGGGGTGGTCCGTGGGCCCCAATGGGATGGGGAAATACCGGAGGTAACGGTCAGCTTGGAATGCTTGGAAACTTA